>JAPOPM010000158.1 GCA_026712905.1 Deltaproteobacteria bacterium | reverse complement strand
GGGTTTCTCCCCACCAAGGCGTTGATCTGAAGCTGAGGCAGAAAATCGAAATAGATCGGTTGGCCGAGCCGCCGTCGAATCGCCGCCGCCAGGCAACCACGCGCGACAGCGTTGTGGCAGAGGGTCACGTCCGGCGGCTGTACGTTCAAAGCCTTCAACACCCCATCGCGCCAAGCTGCGTTGCCCGCCAGCGGTCCTTCGACCAACAAGATGTCAGCCGTGCGAAGCCTCTTCAGGAAGCCTTCGCTCAGGTCTATTTCGTTCGGGCGCGGGCAACCGTAGTCGAGTGGCGGTAGCTTCCGCCAACCGCGGTTGCCCGAGAGTCGCGCAATCTCCGGCTGCGGTTTCGTCCCTGCTGCGAATCGCCAAGGCGAAAGCGCGGCAGCCTTCACCTCTAGCGCGGCTACGCCGGATGCCCCTGCAAGTTGGCCCTGAGCCGCCTCCAGTAGGGCTCGGCCTCGGAACGATGCACCGACCATCAGCCCGCACTCGCTTCGTTGCGGCACCAGCAGCGAGACGCCGCCATGGCGTTCTCGCTTAAGCGACAACGCGGACAGGTGAATCCCATCCGCCATAAGTGAAAGTATGGCGACACGACAACCGGGACGAGCTTCCGGCGGCTCCGTATCCATCCAGCCCAGAAGCGCGGCGACAGGTCGCCAGAGCAGGAGGGGGCGGAGCCCGTCCACTCGTTCGAGCAAACCCAGAAACCGGTCGCGGAAGGCCTCGTCATACGTGGGGGCGTCGGGAACCGCAAAGACGGCCGAGTCGGTCTTGCCCAAGAGCCCAGGCAGTGCGGACCCCAATGCCTGCCGCGTCGTATCGCGGGGATTGCCGTCCTGGATCTCCTGCAGGATGTCCAGACAGTCCATACGGCCCTCGGCGACACCGATGGGTCCCCATCCAGGGCCGCGTCCATGCGGGGCCAACTCTGTCTGCGGGCCCCCGAGCCATACGCCATCATCACCAGACTGCAGGCGAATGAAACCGCTGCGAACCCCCAGGTCAACGAGTTCCGGTTCGGCTCCGCCCGCTCCATCGCACCTCGCGAGCGTGTCGCGGATCCCGTTCAAATCGATGCCGATCAACGCCCCCACAACGAATCCTCGATCCTGGCATGTATATCCTCACCCAAACGCTGCACCGCGTCGGGAAGCAGTTTATCATAGGGGCCGAACTGGCAGCCGAAAACGAACTCCGCCCGTTCAGTTCCTGTTTCCCTCGACGCATCGACTTGCGAGACCAACACGATGCCGCCAGCGAGTTGGTCTCGATCGCGGAGCATGCGAAACGCCGTGTTGGCCGAGTTCACGAGTTCTGGGAGACGGCATTGCTCACCGATGGCGTGGACCGTCCATACAGGGATGTAGACATAGTCTCCGCCGTCCAGATCGGCACAGCGCAGCCAGAAGGAAGCACACAGCTCGCGGTGCTTCGGTGACACAACGTCCGAGTTCCCGGACAAGAGTTCGGCCACCCAACCACGTTTCCAATGGGCAACAACGATCATGGGGTCATCGTGAATCAGGAAGCACCCGCGCCTGTGTTCGTCCGTTACGAACATCGGTGCACTGAAGAAACGCTGGACTCCGTCAAGCCAGACCAGGCTGACGGCGACCGTTGCCTTGCAGAACTCCGTCCAGGCCCTGCGTTGCCAACGCCAAAGGTCGTCGATCGCCCGTTCGCGCCGGATGATCTCCTTCCGCGCTGCCCAGACACTGCGATAGCGCACGTCGTCGAGCAGAACATGATTGGGTTGGACCGGTTCGGATGGGCGCAGAACACCCTGCATGTCCAGTTCCTGGTGAATGCGACGGCATTCCCGGCTGTATGCCCGAACGGACTCGATCCGCAGGCTACCCCGTTGCCGTGTACGTCCCTCTCGTCCCTTGTTCATGGCGTCGTAGTCGCGTGCCGCAGCGACGCTACGCGCCATGAGGTCCAGGAAGACACGGTTCTCCAGGGTGTTCCGGTTCTCGTAGCGCGCGAGCGCCATGATGCGCTGGCGCCCGCCGGCCCGTTCAGCAAGAGTCTGTCCCGGCTGGCGCGACAACCACTGCATGCACGGAACGTCCAGTTCCTCCACACGGGGCAGCGTGACCAACTCGCGCCTGCGGTTGAGCAGGCGCCGCGGGTGTTCGGCGAGATGACCCCAGGCAGTCCGGTGTTCACGCGCATGTCGCACCAGGACATCCATGGTAGGGTCACGCGGGGCGTGCGGGTCGAGCCACAAGACGGGGACGTGGTCCCACGGGTCCAGCCCTTCCGATAGAACCGTCTCGAAGTCCTGCATACGCGCGCGGATGGTGCGCAGGAAACGATGGAGGCGCGCTCCCGGCTGGTCCTGCTCTTCCCCGTCCCCGTCGCCCGAACCGGCGGTCGGGGGGCGATCGACGCCTCCGGACCAACGGAATTTCCTGGACCGCTTCCAGGAATGGAACCGAAGGCTCTGCAGTTCGCTTCCGTGCAGTGGAACCGGAATGTCCCAGACTCGTTGCCGTTCGTCGAGACGTGTCCGGAATTCGACGAACCTCTCCAGGAGCCTCTCGTCTTCGTTGAGCGGAACCGGCTTATCGTCGCGACTGAACAGGAGAGGAGACACGCAGCCGTCCACGTCCAAACCGTCTGTATCCGATTCGGGTATGGGCTCCGCCATTTCCAGTCTCGTTCGGGAAGGCCCGATCAGACCCCAGGGGACGCGCAGGAGAATCAGATCGGGCGTCGCCACACGCTACTCCCTGGTGAAACCGCGCCAGGCGAACAGGCCGGTGTCGTGCGAACGTTGGACAGCGTTGTCGATGGCGTTCCCAAGCGCCTCGTCACCCAATGATCTCGCCTTTCCGGCCAGTTGGTACAGGGAGTTCCGATTCTCGTCCACTCCGACCCCGCGCAGCCTCGGAAGCAACCTCAACTCGATCTGATCGGCAAGCGCGTTGTTTATCAATTCCGGCTCGTCGGTTCGGTCCGGTTGAGACGGGTAGTTTGCCACGTAGTAAAGTATCGCCTGTCCCATGCGGTGACCGAACGGCCGCCCGATTTCGTCCATGATGGCGTTGATGGCCGACACGGTCTCGGTCGCACGATCAAGGGCGGCGTTGTCCATGTCCCCGATGCGGCGCGTCCACTCCTCCGTCCATCGTCTCCTGGGAAGATAACCCGCGGCTTTCAACCGTTCGCCCGTCGTGGGAAGGTCCGACCTCAACTCCTTCGGTTTCGGAAAGCGCAGCACGTTGGCTCGATCCAACACCTTTTCCGACAGGGACAATGTGGATTCGTCCTCGTTCATCGTGCCTACGAACAGGACGTTCTGACCGGCGTAGACACCCCGAGACCGAGCCTTCCGGCTGATGTCGATCTCGATCTCCGCCGGACGCCGGATATCGGAGGTGCCCGCCTCCCTGTCAAGGGGGCGTCCTTCAAGGCGACTCAGGAACTCCGAGAAATAGTACTCCACGCGGGCGAGGTTCATTTCATCCAACAGCACGAGCAGCACGCGGTCATGGAACCTCTCTGCCTGATCGGGCCAGTTGTAGTTGTCCAGATGAACCAGCGCCCGGGCGAGGTCCGTCGCCTTGTAGCGCTTCTCGATGTAGTTGTAGAACCCGAAGAGGTCCTGCGGGCCGTCCCAACGGGGCTGGACCGGGATCTTCAGGAAGTGCATCCCCATGGCGTCCGCATAGAAGCGCGGCAACTGGCTCTTGCCGGTGCCGCTGACGCCAGCCAGTACCGTCAGTGGCGAAATCACCGCAGCCTTCAGACTCGTGTGAAAAGCGTTGATCACGCGTTCATCGAAGACAAGTCCGCTTTCCTCCAGGTGTTCGCGGACCCGTTGCAGCGCGTCCAGTTCCCGTTCGGCGGGCTGTTGGCCCGGAAGGACGGCGATGTGACCGTCATTGTCGGTGCACCCAAGACACGAGGGCGGCACGAGAAGGTCGGCGAGGGATTCGGCCGCGTCGCCCTCGTAGTCCTTTGCAGCAGCTTCGTCGAGTTCGCCCCGCAAACGCGCAATCTGAGCGTGAAGCCACGCTTCGTCGGATGTAAGACGCGAGAGTGATTCGCGTTTGTCCTTCAAGTCTTCTTCGGCCGAGTGCAACGACTCTCGGACCACGGTCAACTCTTGGCGCGCGGGAGCCAAACCGTCCAGTTCGGCCTTGACAGTTTCCAGCCGCTCTTCGTGGCTACGAAGCTCTACAAGCAGGTTCTGCTGCCGCGCGTGAAGCGACTCCACCTCGCGCTCGGCGCGGGAGAGACGGTCTTGACCCACTTCCAATGCCGTGAGCACGTCTTTGTGCTTAGCCTTGGTTGTCGTGAGCCGGGCTTCCGTCTCCGCCAACTCCTGGTGCGTCTCGCGCAGCCGGTCCGCCTCACCGGCAACCGCACCCAGGCGCCGCTCGGCTTCGACCACCCGTGTGCGCGCATCCTCCCACTCGCCCTTCGCCTCGCGGGCTTGTCTTTCCGCATCGGCCAGACTCTCCATCTCCTGGCGATACGACTCTCGCACTTCCTCGATTTCGGTCCGCAACGCATCGAGCCCGGCATACTCGGCCTTCACAGCCTCTATCTGGGATTTCCAATAGGCCGCCTCAGCTTCCAACTGATCGCGCTCCAGCAGCTTGGCTTCACGGTCGCGGATCTGTTCGTCGAGCCGCTCCAGCCTTTGCTCCTTGTCCAGAAGGTCGGTCTCGCGCTGCATGACACGGGTTGCCAACTCCGCGTCGCGTGCCGCGGCCGGCAACTGCGCCCAAGCCAGACGATGGTGTACTCCATAGATGAATGCGAGTCCCAACACCCCGACCAAGGCCAGGACCGCGATCATGATCGAGAGCACTTCAGGATACAGGACCCAATTCATCGTCTATTCCCCTCACCACGCAAGTTCGCGTCTGCTCGCCATTCAGTCTGTTTCCAGGTCAGGTTGGATCGCCTGCAACCGTTGGCCGGCCGTACCGAGTTCGCGCCTTACGGCGGTCAGGCGCTGCTGTTCCTTCTCGTTTTGATCCTGGAGCCTCGCCAAGTCACTCTGAGCGTCCGTACGCGCGTTGTCCGCGAGCCTGCGGTCTTCGTGAAGTCTCTTGATCTGACCAACAAGTCCGACCCGTTCCTTCTCCAGTTCCGCAATCGTCCCACCGAGAGAGTCTCGCCGCCTTTCGAGAGTGTCGATCCGTGCGCGGAGTTCCGCTTCGTCCTTCAACAACCCATTCCGCCTGCCCTGTGCAACACTGATCTCCCCAGCGACGCGGATTCTCTCGGCCCGCTTCCCCTCCAGATCGGCGATGTCACGGACGGCTTCCTTTCTGCGCGCTTCCAGGGCTTGTATTTCCTCCTTCAGAAGGGGGAGCTCGTCGGCCAACGTTCGAGTCTGGACCGCGTCCGCGCGCGTTTCCGCGAGCTGAAGGCTTGCCGCATCCAACTCCTGGCGGGCGTTCGCGAGTGTCTGCTTCGTCTCGGCAATCTGTTTCTGCACGGGTTCGAGGCCCGACTGCTCGGCCGCAAGTTCGCGGACGCGACCCGCCAGCATTTGCTCCTGGACACGCGCCGCTTCCCGTTTGGCCTCGATTTGGCGAAGAGCCGCGCGCACGCGGGCTAATTCACTCTCGGCCTTCTCCCGCTCCTGTTCGGCCCGTTGCCGCTCAGCGCGAAGGGTCTGGATGTCGCTACGTAGGACCTTGAGACGATCGGTTTCGGTGTTGAAGGCAGCATTCAGGTCGTCCCTGCGTTCCCCTACGGAGGACACCTCGGTGGCGAGTTGATTGCGGTGCCTTTCCAGCTCTTCCAACTTGCGCCGATCCTCAGTGAGGGCGCGGTCCATCTCGGCCTGTCGGCGTTCGGCCAGCTCTGCCCCTTCGATGACCGCGTGCGCCTCCGCAAGATCTCCAGCCAGCGCCTGCTGGCGAGCGCTCAGGCCGTCCACCTCCCGTTGCAATGCATCGCGGTCGGCGCGGAGTTCGTCCGCTGTCCGCTGGCGCTGGGCGCGAAGGGTTTGGAGGTCACCGCGCATGACCTTCAGACGATCCGCTTCGGCGTTGAAGGCAGCATTCAGGTCGTCTCTGCGTTCCCCTACGGAGGAGACCTCTGTGGCGAGTTGATTGCGGCGCCTTTCCAGCTCTTCCAACTTGCGCCGATCCTCAGTGAGGGTGCGGTCCAACTCGGCTTGTCGACGTTGGGCCAGTTCTCCCCGTTCGATGACCGCGTGGGCCTCTGCAAGATTTCCAGCCAGCGCTTGCTGGCGAGCGCTCAGGCCGTCCACCTCCCGTTGCAATACGTCGCGGTCGGCGCGGAGTTCGTCCCTTGCGACTTCGGTCCTGCTCACTGCAGCCCGCAATGGTCCGAGTCGCGCGGAAAGCGCCTCGATCTCAGCCCTCTTTGCGGTTCTGCTGATGACGCCTTCCACTACGGCGAAGGCAAGCCACACCACGGCGCCCAAACCGATCAACGTGACGAGCCCGAGCGGCAGCAGGCGCGGACGGGTCTTCGCCTGCTGGCG
>JAPOPM010000157.1 GCA_026712905.1 Deltaproteobacteria bacterium | reverse complement strand
TGCTCCACCAACAGCCGTTCGCTACGGATCGAGTAAAGTACCTGAAGCAGCAACGCCCGCAGCAACTGCTCCGGCGCGATAGAAGGCCGCCCCGTGTGCGAGTACATCTCCTCAAACTCCCGCGTCAGTCCTTCAAGCGCCTGTTCACCATCTTCCGTATCGCTCGCAATGGATGGTCCGCTGGCACTCGCGCCTCCGGAGACACATAACTGAACATCCCTTCCTGACGCGGATCTGTTCCTCTCATCCTTTACTCCCTGTGACTACGAATATGATACTTACTGTTATCCGCGTCAGGCGGAGTTTTTCAACAACCTGCTAGTGTTTGGACCCTCGACGCTCACTTACACAAGAGATCGGACACTCTCCGCCCTGGCGATCACCTCGGAAGGCGACAAGGAGGTACTGGGGCTGAATCGCCTCGGCCGATGCTGCCCCATCCAATTATCCAGCACTTCTCGGACTTGGCCCGGATGGAAAGCCAGTTACGGCATTAGAGTGACCTTTCTCTACGATAATGGCCTTGGTTTTGTCATTGTAGTATGAGAGAACATACCTCGGTTCGACCAAGTGGTGAACTTTATGGTGCTTCAGCATCGAGGTGGCTCTGAGACTCCAGTTGGAGACAGGACCTACCACCTCGTTACCCTCACTGAGGAAGGTTTACAGTAGGAAGTCAAACCGCACCGTGACGATACAATAGTCGAGGGTGATTGGACCAACCGGGTAGGGCAACCAAGCACTGACGAACGCTGAAGTCACCTGTTCCCCCAGTCACCCTCAGCCAAGCTTTGGAAGGTTGAGGCGGTCCCGCAGGACTACATGGCGAATTCACAGGCGGTTTCGGGGAAGGGATGAATGAGCACCAGTTCACCGGCGACTTCACTCCGTCACTGGGCGGCCATGCCCAGTGTGCCGCTGGGCGTCGAGCACCAGGAGCACGGGCTGGGCGCCTAGTTCACGACCGCGGGTGAGCAGTGGATTCCGCACCTGTCTCCGCCATCTGGCAGTTGCTGTCCTACGGCCTTCTGCGGAGCGCGTTCCGGCCCAGGGATGCGGTGTGCCCGCTCCGCGCCTATGTGCGCCAGGCGAAGCGGCTGATCGAGGACCGCGCGCGTTGCGTGCAGCACATGCAGAGGGCGCTGACCGAGATGAACATCCGACTGGACTCGGTGCTGGCCGACATCATGGGCCAGACCGGACAGAAGATCCTGCGGGCGATCATCGGCGGCGAGCGCGACGCGCGGCGTCTGGCGTCGTTCCGGGACAGGCGAGTCAAGGCCAGCGGTGACACGATCGCCGCAAGCCTGGAGGGCACCTGGCGGGAGGAGCATCTGTTTGCGTTGGAGCAGGCCATGCAGCGCTACGACTTCCTCGAACGGCAGATCGAGGACTGCGAAGCGCGGGGCGCGGCGCAGATCGAGCGCCTGACGCCGGCAAGCGGCAGCCCTTCCGGGGACGAAGGCGCTGGTGACGGATCGGCCGGCGAAGGCTGTAAGACGCTGCCGCGCTCCAGAGGCAAGAAGTCCGCAGCCGGCGACAGGGCCTTGACCATGGCGCTGTACCAGATGGGCGTTGACCTCACTGCGATCCCGGCCGTCGGCACCGGAACTGTCCTGACCATCGCCTCGGAGATCGGACCGGACTTCTCCGTCTTCCCTTCCGCCAAGCACTTCTGCTCCTGGATGGGGGTGGCACCGGAGACCAGGATCAACGGCGGCAAGCCATTGCCGGGCCGAGCGCCCAAGGTGGTCAACCCGGTCGGGCAGGCGCTTCGGATGACCGCCTTGGCAGCGCGAAGGAGCCAAACCTTCATCGGCGCCAGACATCGCGCTCGTCTCGCCCGCAAGGACAGGGCCGTCGCCATCACCGCAACCGCGCGCGAGCTTGCCTGCCTCATCTACCTGATGGTCACACGGGGCGAGGAATACGTCGGAAAGGGCATGGACGCCTATGAGAAGCGCCGCATTGATCGCATCTTTGCGAACCTCAACCGGAAGGCCCGCACTCTCGGCTACCGGCTCGTCCAGGCCGTCGTCGAAGAAGTACCAACGGCGCTCCAGAAGCAGCTTAGTTACTCGAGAGAGAGTGTCAAGGACGTCGACCTCCGCAGGAGGCGGACCACCGGTTGCGACTCCGGGAAGAATTGGGAGGCGGATGCCGGCCGGACACGGGGACACTGAAATCATGAAACGACATGTGTGCAAGACCGCCCTGGCTCTTACCGCAGTGTTGATCGGCATTTCCGGCAGCGCGCATGCGGCCGGCGTCAGGATCGGCTATCAGCTGGTCTACGGGCCGTGGAAGGCCGGGATGAAGGCCATCGAGGCGGAGGGCTTTGGCGGCCGGGGCATCGAGTTCGTGAAATTCACCTCGGGAAGCGAGGTGGTCGATGCAATGGCGTCGGGTTCGGTGGACATCTCGTTCATCGGTTCCTCGCCCATGGCGGCCGGCTACAGCCGGGACGTCGATCTCCAGGTCATCTACGTCCATGACAACATACACAACGCCGAAGCGCTGGTGGTGGACGACTCGATCTCCGCGCCACAGGATCTCAGGGGCAAGACGATCGCGGCGCCCTTCGGTTCCACCGCTCACTTCCACCTGATGTTCGCGTTGGAGCAGTTCAACATCCCGCCTCAAGCGCTCGGGGTCATCGACCTGTCGCCGCCGGACATGGCGGCGGCCTGGGAACGCGGCGACGTCAACGGCGGGTTCGTTTGGTATCCAGCCCTCGGCCGCATGAAGCAGAGGGGCCGGGTGCTGATTTCCTCCGGGGATCTAAGCAACTGGGGCAACGCAACGTTCGATGCAATGGCCGCCCGCAAGGGGTTCACGAACAGGAACCCAATATTCACTTGCCAGTGGGTGAAGATGGTGGCGTCTGCCGACGCGGATTATCGCGCCAACCCGGAGAAATACGGACCGGGCGCCGCGAACGCGAAGGCGATTGCCGCGGCGGTGTCCGGCAACGAGGCCCAGATCGGCGATGTGCTGGCCCTGTACGATTATCCGACGCTGCAACAACAGATTTCGCCGATCTGGCTCGGCGGCGGCGTGCAGGAAGCACTGAAGGCGGCTTCGGAGTTCCTGAAGTCCCAGGGTAAGCTCGACAAAGTGCTGAAGAGTTACGCGGATTCAGCGACGCCGAGATTTGCGAAAATGGCCCTGGAAGGCGGCTGCTGAACGCGCGGTTTTTTGTCGCCAATCCTTGCCTGCACGCGGACCTTGCCCGCTTCGGGCACGCACCGGTCAATCCCGCTCATGCCCGCTCTTGGCTCCGGGGTCAGGCATTCCGGTCGACGGCCATCAGCAAGGGCGGGAGGAGCAGGAGATCGGCGAGCAGGGCGAAGCCGATGGTGAGCGCAAGCAGGAGCCCGAGCATCCAGGTGATCACGAATCCCGACGTGGCGAACACCAGGAAGCCCAGCCCCAGGATCATTGCCGTGGTGAACAGCGCGCGACCTACCACGCGAAAGGCCGTGCGCACCGCCTCGGACGCGGAAAGGCCCTTGCGGCGCGCCTTCAGACACCGGCTCATGAGGTGAATCGTGTCATCGAGGACGATGCCGAACGAGATCGCGGTCACAAGGGATCCGGCGTCCCCCGCCTCGCCGTACAGATAGCCCCAGACGCCGAAGGCCATGGCCGAGGCGATGAAGTTGGGCACGAGGCTCAAGAGGCCGAGGCATACGCTCCTGAAGATCCCGATCAGGAGCAGCGAAATGAGGGCCACGGCGCCGGCCGTGCCCCACAACATGCTCTTGATGTTCCGTATCGCCAGGTAGGCGAAGACGAGGCTGATCCCCGGTGGCGAGGTCGGGCGCGTTGGCGCGCGGAGCTAGGCCTGCCCGCGCGCATCGAGCTTGCGCTGCTGCTCGGAACTCAGACGGCGCATGCTGACGGTCATGCGCGTGGCGAACTTGGCGACATCGATGCGGTTGTTGAGGTCGCTGCCGAAGGGGACCGAAAGCTCGTAGAGCAGCAGGTACTGCGCGGCAAGCTCGGCGTCTTCGGGCAGGCGGTAGAAGGCCGGGGCGTCGCCGTGCATGTTCTTGTTGAGGCGCTTCACGACGTCCGTAAACGCCTGGACGTGCGCCGCTTCCGGATGGACGCGGTACCATTCGGCGAAAGCGTCTACCTTGCGCAGATAGTCGGGACCGGTGACGCCGCCCTCGCGCTCCGCGCTCAGGGAGTATTCCAGGCTTTCCACGCCTGTCAGGTTCTCGATGACGAAGTCCGTGTCCAGCCGGAATTCGTAACGCTGGTCCAGATACTTCAACCAGTTATCCGTCAGCTCGATGCGGGGAACGCCGGTCATCAGGGCAACTGCCACCGCGGCCACCGACCACAGCAGGAGCCTGCGGCGCGCCACGACGAAGGCGCCCCGGCGATCGAAAAAGTGGAATCCCCGGCGCCAACGGGACGCGCGCGCAACGGCAGGACCAGCAGCAGCGCAGGCAAGAGCGTCATGGAATACACGTAGGCGGCCAGCATGCCGAACGCCACGAGATTGCCCAAGACCCGGAAAGGCGGAGAAGCGGAGAAGTTCAGACTGAGGAATCCGATCACCGTCGTGGCCGTCGTGAGGAACACCGGCCAAGTGTTGTCGCGTAGCGATTCGACCACCGCCGCGTCCCTGTCCATGCGTTGCCCCATGCCGGATCGCACCCCCGGCATCGCGGGTTCAATTCCCGCCCGCGCCTCTAGTGACCAGTCTGGTATGTTCCAGTCTAGCCCGCCTCCCCAGGGCCGGTCAAGGATCGTGCGCGTGCTGCGCGCCGATATGGCCTTCGAAGAGACCCTCCAATTTCGCGATGCGTTCACGGAGTTCCGCTATGTCGCGATGGAGCCTCCAGTTGGACCCCAAAATGGCGATCCCCAGACCGATGATGATATACTCGAAGGGCTCCATCATCACGCATCTTCATCTCTGACTTCCACCGTGGCGAGCACCGCCGCCGCCAGTTGCCGAGGCGTGGCCTTGATGCTCATGTCCGCTTCCAGTTCCGCTTTGCTTGGCTGGTAGCTAGACGGCTTCACCTTCACGGTCGGCTTCCTGAGAGGCTGCTTCGCCTTCTTATCTGCCTTGGCCACGATGTATCCTCCTGCGTTCCTGCCTAACAAGACCAGCAGGACCGTATCGGGCTTCTCAGAGTGTCCTTGGCGGCCTCCTTGCGGGGTCACGCTCCAGCCGAAGGCTCTCGAAGATTTCCACGATCTCCTTGCCGCTCAAAGGGCGCCCGCTGACGTCAGACCGCGAAGTGTGAATTGTAGCGCTATGTTCAGCAACTGGACACCAAGTATTTGAAAAGAACCATTGTTATTTCAGTTTCATGCGGATAAGGGAATATGCGCGTTCTTCCGCCGCCCACGGCGCGTGATCCGTCATGGGAACCGCCACGGACGCTAGCTTGAGCGTGGGAACGTGAGAGGGACGAGCACTGGAAAAAAGAAAGACGCGCTGTTACTTTGCTGACAGAAGTGAGGGAACTCGCCCTTCACGAAGCGTGACGACGCATTCGTGTTCGACGAAACTCCGAAGAAAGGGATCCACTCCACGGCGGCGCGCGGCGAGCCAGTGGGGGCGTTCTTGGACGCTCAAGATTTCGAAGTGAGGCGCGGAGAGAGAAGGAGCAACGGGAACAAACGTGGCCGCGGTGCTGTTCTTTTGGCCGGCGTTGCTGATGACCTACGCGAATGTGGAAGAGGCGACAGAGGCGGGGCAGGACTGCCAGAAGCACCTTCAGCGGATAGCAGCGGACAAGGGCTGTGCCATATGAAGAAAAGATCGGAACTGGTGATGCGCGTCAAGAACATCCGCGTGGAAGAAGTCGACGGAGAATACTTCGTCTGGCTGGACGACAATCTCCTGGGGCTGACCCGCAATCAGGCGCAGATCATGGCCGACAAAATCAACGCGGCCATCCGTGCGCGATGGAAGTCGGCGGGAAGCGATATGGAGCAGGATTGGGATCCTGTTGAGGAGTCCTAACCGGAACCTCCACCAAGACCACCAAGAAATGATGAGGCCGCCCGCGCGCGCTGGAAGCCGGCGCCACCGGAAGGAGTGAGTTGCCATGGTAAGATCATTGCCCTGACGGAAGAAGTGTCTCCCGGAGTGGTCCGCCGCCCCATGGTTCCGTGGGACATCCGCGACCATGGTGACGCACAACAAGACCTCGCCTTCATCGCCCGGGATGTGGAGTCCAGCGGCCTGCCGAAGCCCGGCAGTAGCGGGCTCCGGGAGATCCCGATCATGAACCCCAAGAAGGACTACCCGCCCAGGACCGTGTACGTGGGCAAGCGCTGCAAGAGTGGACGTCATCCGCACCCGTGGTACATCCACTGGGGCGGCACGTCCCGGTTCTGTTTCGCCAGTTGTTCGGCCGTAGTCCGGTGGCTGCGGATCAGTGGATTCTAGGAGTTGCGGAAGGAGAATCAGGGAGCGGGCCATATCGGCCTGCCACTTATCGTTTCGGGAACGGCATGAAAACCTTCTCCTTCCGCACGACGATAGGGACCTGCATCATGAAGTGGATTATTGGAATGCTGCCCGTCCTCATACTGACAGGGTGCTCAGCGCCACGAGTCGAAGACATCGGGCCATACCCGGCACACTATAAGGAACTCATTCACGAATACATCCAGGAAGCCTACTTCGACCCCTACTCGATTCGTTCGGCCAGGATCTCCTCTCCGAGGAGAGGGTACATGATTTTCGGCCAAGGCTGGTACGTCTGCACCCAGTTCAATACAAAGAACCGCATGGGAGGATACACCGGCCTAAAGGACACGGTTTTCCGCATCAGGCACGGTGTCGTCCTCGGCGCCTTTCCCGGTCTGGTGGCATGTGAGAACGAGCACTACGATCCGTGGCCGGAGTTGGAAGGGGGAAGCGGGGCGTGACAACAGAAAATGCACCTGGAGTAAGCACCATGTT
This sequence comes from Deltaproteobacteria bacterium, assembly GCA_026712905.1. Lineage (NCBI taxonomy): Bacteria > Pseudomonadati > Myxococcota > Myxococcia > Deltaproteobacteria bacterium. The sequence goes on along the minus strand of JAPOPM010000157.1, from coordinate 1,645 downwards.
GAAGCCGGAGCCGTGAGGCAACGGGAACGTTGCGGGGACGATCGAGGGGAGGATCGACAACATCAGGGTGAACGGGGGCGAGGCCATGGACGATCCCATCCACTTGGTGGAGACCACCATTGCGACTGGCGCGGACATCTTCGACGGCAGTGCCGTGATGGGCATGCAGTCGGCGGTGGGTCAGGCGACACACGATTTCAACGGCACCTGGAGCGGCGGCTTCTTCGGCGACGGGGAGGAAGCCACCGAGCACCCGATGTCCGTGGCGGGCACGTTCGGCGTGACCCGCGAGACGGGAACCGGCGACGACACGATGACCGAGAGCTACGTCGGCGCGTTCGGCGCGCACAAGAAGTAGGAAGCGGATCGTTCTCCTCGCCCGAGCGGTCCAGGTCGAGGACGTGCCGCTTGATCGCCGCGCGCTCGTCGTCGGGTACGGGCTAGCGCGACAACCCGCGCTGGTTGAACAGATCGCCGTAGGGACATCTCGGGATCACCCCACGACGGGCGGGCGTGACGTCGAGGAGACGGCCTACCGGTCGCGCTTGCCCGCGAATGCGCCTGCGATGCCGTTGCTGTGGAACAATCCGCCCACTTCCTCGTGACCAGGGCCGTAGAAGCGGCCGTAGAGGCTTCCCTTTGCCGCGGCGCCGAAGCTCTCGTCCCGGAAATACCCGGCGTCGTTGAACAGAACGCTATCGGTCCCGAACTCTCTGCCCTGAAGAGGCAGCCCTCGCCAGACCATGTCCCCGATTCCGGCGCCGGTGTCCTGGTTCACGATGCTGGTGAACGCGACCTCGACCGAGACCTCGGCGCCGACAACGAGGCCCGAAACGGTGACGGCGGAATCGCCATGCACGAAGGCTCCGGATCCGCTGGACGGGGAGGACTCCACGCCGGACATGACGCCGGACCAGGTTGCGGTGTCGCCCGGCGAGGCTAACTGGCTGGAGTGGCTCGCGTCTCCGAACCAGGTGGTGTGGTAGTGGCTGAGGTCCGCGTTGCCGTGCATCGCGAACGTCTCCACGAGAAAGAACCCATGGTCCATCCAGGCGCCAAAAGCCCGGTGGAAGGCTGAACGCTGCCCTTCGACCACGGGCTGCGCCTTGCTTGCCAGCGCAATCCCCCGGCGCGGTTCGAGGGGCTCGAAGCCTGAGAGATCGGGCCGGTGATCGTCGCTCGGGTGGCGGGCATCCCCGCGGTCGACGTGAATAGCGTCCGCCACCGGACATCCCAGTGCCGCGCAGGTCGCGACTCCTCCCCCGAAGCTGACCACGACGGGCCAGGTCGAATTCAACAGTCGGCGCTGCAACAGTTGCTCGACCGAATCCGGGAGCGGCGGGCGGGGCACGATAGCGGGCATGCCGCCCGTTTGGGCATAGGAGGCAGAGCCGTCGTCGGCGACGTTGAGGACGCAGGCCTGACCACCGGCCGGGCAAGAGAGGACGACATTGCCGTGCTCCTCCGATTCCCCCGGTGCGACGGTGATTTCGCCAGCGGGAAGTCCGTGATCCGCAGGCAGTGCCAGGGGCAGCACCGATGGCTCTGGCATCGTGCCGCCTCCACCGCCACAGCCAGCCAAGGTCAACGCTGTCAACACGCACAGCACATGGGTTGAAAACTTGATGGTGGTGAGATTTCGGAG
>JAPOPM010000156.1 GCA_026712905.1 Deltaproteobacteria bacterium | reverse complement strand
CCCGCTCATGTACCTCTACCGCCGCCACCTGACAGACGGCGGCGGCGCCGGCAAGTTCGCCGGCGGCGTGGGCGTGGAAGCCACCGTGAAGCTTCACGACGCGCCGGAGGAGAAGATCCGCGGCGTGGCCTTCGGCGTGGCAGGCCTGAGGAACTCCGGCGTCGGCATGTTCGGCGGCTACCCCGGCGCTCCCAGCCTGCTGGTGCTGCTCGAAGGGACGCGTGTCAATGAGTTGCTGGCCGCCCACCGGTGCATCGACGACCTCCCCGCGCTGGAAGGCGAGCGGCGGTTGCTGCCCTACTGCGAATTCGACATCGGCAAGGACGACGTGCTCTATCTCCGGCTGGGCAGCGGCGGCGGCTACGGCGACCCGTTGGACCGGGAACCGGAGGCGGTGGCCGAGAGCCTGTTGAACGGCCGCATCTCCCGGGCTACCGCCGAGGAGACCTACGGTGTCGCGATGGAGGATGGGACCTCCACGGTCGACGAGGCCGCCACCCGGGAGTTGCGCGCGCGGCTACGTGAGCGGAGGTTGACGGAAGACTGACCACAGCCTGGAGGAAACATGACCGAAATAACCGGCCCCAACCGGCCCCAACCGAAACCTGTCTCACTCGACCCGGCCAAGACCGCCGTGGTGGTGTTGGACCTGAACGCCCGGTGCCACGACCCCGAGGAGGTCTGCTCGCAGTTGATGGAGCCGCTGGGCGGATTCCTGGAGCGGGTCCGGGAGGCCTCCGTCCCCGTGGTGTTCACCATCTCGTTGCAGTTCAAGGGCACGCCCCTGGGCGACGCCGCGGTGCCCCTCAAGCGCCGGGACACCGAGCCCGTGCTCTATCCCGACGCCTTCGACAAGTTCGCCGGTGGCGAGCTTCAGGCCATTCTGAGCGGCGCCGGCACCGAGAACCTCATCGTCGTCGGCAGCCTGACCAACGTCGCGGTGCTCTACACCTCCACCGCCGCCGCCCGGGTCCACCGCTACAACGTCATCATCCCGCTGGACGGCGTCAACGCCAAGAGCACCTACGAGCACGAGTACGCCATCCACCAGCTCGGCATCCTTCCCGCCGGCGCCGGCGACCTCATGCGGTTCACCAAGCTCGACATGATCGAGTTCGCGTAATCCTCGATCAACCCTTGGCTGAAACGTAGTCGGGTGGATATTATGCAACAGAAATGCATAATATCCACCTATGGTAGCAGAAGACTACATCGAGAGATCGCTGGAGCCGGTCGTGACGCGAGCGGCGCGGGAGTTCCCGGCCGTGGTGGTGAGCGGACCACGCCAGTCCGGGAAGACCACGCTGCTGACACGGCTCTTCGGCAACAGCCACGGGTATGTTTCCCTGGATCTGCCGGACGTGCGCGCTGCCGCCGCCGCCGACCCTCGCGGGTTTCTCAAACAATACCCGCCGCCGGTCATCCTCGACGAGTTGCAGTCCGCTCCCGGGTTGTTGCCGTACATCAAGGAAGTCATCGACACGAACCGGCGCCGGAACGGGCAGTTCCTGCTCACCGGGTCCCAGAACCTTCTGCTTACGGAGCAGGTGACCGAGTCTTTGGCCGGCCGCGTGGCGATGTTGCGGCTGCTGCCCCTCGCCAGCCGGGAGGTAGAGGGAACACCGCAGCGGCCACTCCCGTGGGAAGCGCGTGATTTGTTGCACGCATCCGGCGGCTCCTCGTTCGGCGGCCTCTGGAAGGGTTTCCTGCGGGGCGGCTATCCTGAGCCGGTGACGCAGCCGGAACGGGACCTGGCGTTGTGGCATGCCAGCTACATCCAGACCTACCTGGAACGAGACGTACGCAGCATCAGGCAGGTCGGGGACCTGACCCAGTTCCAGAATATGCTCCGGGTGCTGGCGGCGCGCAGCGGCCAATTGTTGAATCTGGGGGATGTCGCGCGCGACCTCGGCGTTGCATTGAATACCGTCAAGGCATGGTTGTCGGTGCTTGAGGCTACCTGCCAGGTGCTGGTGCTGCGCCCTTACTACGCCAATATCGGCAAGCGCCTGGTCAAGACACCCAAGGTGTATTTCACCGACGTGGGGACGCTGTGTTACCTGGTCGGACTCCGGGACCCTGAACACGCGGCATCCGGCCCTCTGGGGGGCGCCATCATGGAAACCGCCGTCGTTGGTGAAATCGTGAAGACGCTAACCCACCGGGGCGTGGATCCGCGGATTTTTTTCTGGCGCACCACTGCCGGCGCGGAGGTCGACATCGTCGTGGAGACTCAGGGTAGGCTGGTGCCCATCGAGGTGAAGCTTTCCGCCACGCCGCACCCAGCCATGACCGGCCCGATCCGCAGGTTCCAGAAAGACTTCGGAGAGCGTGCCATGCCGGGATACGTGGTGCATCCCGGCGACGTGCGGCTGCCCCTCGGGGAAGGAGTGACCGCGCTGCCCTTGGCCGAGCTATGAAGTTCGCTGGAGGCGTCTACACCGTGCTCTGCAGCCGGAGGTTGCCGTGGTCGTCCACGGTCAGGTCGAAGGCGGGATACACGACGGTCGTGGAACTGTACTCCTCGATGATGGCCGGGCCCGGGATGCGGCAGCCGGCGCCCAGGTCTTCGCGGCGGTAGACGGGCGCCGGCACCGGCGCGGTCCCGCCCGGGAAGAGCGCGTCCCGTTGCCCCTGGGGCCGCGCGGGGCCGTCGGCGGGGGCTTCGACGGCAAAGGTCATCTTGGGCAGCCGGCCGGTGCAGCGTACCCGGTAGTTGACGATCTCCATGGACTCCTCCTCCGCGGTGTGGCCGTAGAGCCGCCCGTGGGCCTCGTGGAAGAGCCGGGAGAGAATTTCCTTGCGAGTGTCCCCGGCGGGCACGGTGACCTCATAGGACTGGCCGGGATAGCGCATGTCCAGGAAATCCTCGGTGTCGATGCGGTCCGGGGTCACGCCCTGTTCCTGGAGCTCACGCACGCCCTTGTCCCGGAGCTCGTCCAGCGCTTCCCGGATGGCCTCCGGCGGGGTTTCGTCCAGCGGGCCGATGCGGGTGAGGGAGTAGCTGCGGATCAGGTCGGTGAGCAGCATCCCGGCGGCGCAGAAGTTGCCCGGATCGCGCGGGATGCAGATCTCGGGGAT
>JAPOPM010000155.1 GCA_026712905.1 Deltaproteobacteria bacterium | reverse complement strand
GCGGTGGCCAGTGCCATCAGGAACGCCTCCTTGGGAACGCCGGCCGCCTTCTCGATGATCGTGGCGGCTTCGTCATGGTGCGTCGGCAGCCACTTGGCCAACTCCTCGAAGGCCGCGTAGATCTTCGGGATCAGCGCCTTGTTCGCGTTGATCCATTCCTCATGCGCGGCGATACCGAGGAAGCCTCTCTGCGGCGCCCCATGGATGGACTGCCACTGGTGGAAGTACTCGATCATCTTGAGCTTGCCCGGATTGTCCACCAGCATCTTGGAGTAGTTGGGCTCCCAGAAGTGCACCGCGTCGGCGCGCTTGGCCATCAGCAGGGTCGCCAATCCCCCGGTGTTGGTGGACTGGATCGACACCTTGTTCAGGTCGACCCCCGCCTTGTGAGCGAAGTAGCGGAACATGGCGTAGTTGGTGGTCACGGTGAAGGCCCCCAGGCTCTTGCCCTCGAGGTCCGCGATACTGTTGATGGTCGGGTCCATGGTCAGCAGCGCGCCGTGTCCGTTGAGCACGTTGAAGAGGTAAACCGACTTCACCCCCTTGAGCCGGCGGTTGGCTTCCGACAGGAGCGCGGAGGCGATGGTGATCTGGTCCCTGCCGGTGGCGAAGTCCGTGTTGGCCGCGCGTCCCTGCTTGAAGACCCACTGGAGGTCGACACCGTGCTTCTTGTCGAATTCGTTGGCTTCGATGAGCGAAGCCGTCGTATGGCCGAACGACGGCTTGTCGAACGACGATATCCGCACCGTGGGCATGTTCTGGGCCAGCACGGTGGCAGCGCCCGCCAGCGTCATGGCGGCCGTCAGAAAGCTTGCAATGAGTCGGACCATGATTCCCTCCTCGTCGGTTGTCGGGAGTTCGCCCGATGATACGGGGCGTCACAGGTAAAGTTGTGAACCCTAGAGATTTTTCCCGGCGCTGTCAATGCACGGCGCGCGCGCCCATCTCCAGCCTTGAACTGCCCCATCGGTTGGGTTAAATCCAAAGGGTCGCGCCCGCGGGCAAGTCATCGAAGGGTTCGACACAACACACGGAGGTGACTCATGTATCTGGTGGATGCCGACGGGCACGTCGAGGAAAGCGAAACCACGTTCAGCGACAAGTACTTCGATCCGGCGTTCCGCGCCCAGCGCCCGCGCGTCGTGGCCATCGACAAGATGGTCTACTGGATGATCGAGGAGCAGATGTACCCGCGCCGTGTCGGGCGCGGCGCCCACAACCTCGGCACGCCGGCGAGCTACCATGGCAAGAAGACGCCCCACGCGCAGAAGAAGTCCGACACCATCGGGAGCATGGAGATCCACGGCGTCAAGGAACGGGTCGAGGCCATGGACAAGGAGGGGATCTCGTTGCAGGTCCTCTATCCGACCCTGTTCCTGGCGTACCCGCTGGCCGCGAACCCGGCGCTGGTGACCGCCATGAGCACCGCCTACAACCGCTTCCTCGGCGACCAGATCGGCGCCCACGACCGGCTCAAGTGGGCGGCGGTGGTGAACCTCGACGACGTCGAAGGGGCGGTGGCGCAGGTGAAGGAAGCTCATGAGCTCGGCGCGGTGGCCGTCATGGTGCTGGGCACCATCGGCGACCGGCTGCTGGACGACTCCGCCTTCCTACCCTTCTACGAGGCGCTGGTGGAGCGCGACCTGACCCTGGCGATCCACGTGGGCTGGTCGTGTCCGGCCCTCTCCGGCCTCTTCACCCATATCTATCCGTCGTCGGTGAACGCGTTCCTGATGCCGGTGCTCCTGGGTTTCTCGTCCATGATCAACAGCGGGCTGCTGGACCGGTTCCCCACCATGCGCGTGGGTTTCCTGGAGGCCGGCTGCCAGTGGGTCCACTTCATGATCGACCGGCTCGACCACCGCTTCGGCCACTCGGGCAACTTCCTCGCCGACATCCTCCCGGACACGGTGCCCAAGGCCAAGCTGGCGCCCATGGACTACGTGCGCCAGGGCAACCTCTACCTGAGTGCCGAGGTGGAGGACTCGCTGCTGCCGCAGGTGGTGGAGTTGGTGGGCGAGGGACAGGTGGTGTACGGCTCCGACATGCCTCACGGCGACCGCGAGGTGCTGTCCAGCGACTACCTCAAGCAGCGCCGGGACCTGAGCGAGAGCGCCAAGACCAAGATCCTGCGGGACAACGGCGCCCGGCTCTACAACCTGGAAATCACCGACGCGGCCAGGAAGGCTTCCTGAACGCAGGGACCGCAGCGCGACGCCTCAAGAGGCTTCGCGCTGTCCGAGTATCACTTCCGGGGAGCGGACGGTGACAAGCCGGTCGAGGCTGCGCAGCATGATCTTCGCGGCCTCGGCCGAGATTGCCTGTCCGAAGATGTGGTAGCGTTCCCCGTCCCACTGCTGGTTGTTGGCCCAGAGGGCGAACTCGTCCGGCGTGGGGCTGTGGCCCAACTCCCTGGCGCAGCGCCGCACCACGAAGCCGAGCATCACTTTCCGGCCCTTGGCGTTGTCGGCTCTCGTCGACATACCGGCCATTCTTAGGCGATCCTTCGAGGAGTTTCAAGCCGGCGCGGGTCTCGACGGAAGCCGGTTTCGTTCCCGCCACCCACCTGTTAGAAAGAGCCAGACTCATCCCGGCCCGGAGGGAGGTACCTAGGTTTGGCGACTCGAAGACGTCCGAAACTGACCATGAAACGGCTCCGCGAGACCGCGGAACGGCTGCGCAACTGGGGCCGCTGGGGCAAGGATGACGAGGTCGGCACGCTGAACTTTACGACGCCCGAGGACATCGTCGCCGCGGCGCGGCTCGTGCGCCGGGGGCGGGTGTTCTCGCTGGCCCTGGCCTACGACGACGCCGGGCCCCAGAGCGGCAAGAGCAACTACCCGGCCATGGGCCGGTTCAATCCCATCCATCTGATGCTCCGCACCGGCACGGACGCCTATTCCGGGGTGCTCGACCACCGGCGCATCCGCGGCGCCGACGACATCATCATCATGCCCCTTCAGGCGGGCACCCAGTGGGACGGTCTGGCGCACATCTTCTACGACGAATCGATGTACAACGGCTACGACTGCCGCCTGGTGACCTCGGGGGGCGCCGCCAAGAACGGCATCGAGAAGACGCGGGAGAAGATGGTGGGGCGCGGCGTGCTGCTGGACGTGCCCCGGGCCAAGGGGAGCGACTGGCTGGAGGACGGCTACGCCATCACCAGCGACGATCTGGACGAGACCATGGCGGCGCAGGAGGTGGAGGTGCGCCGTGGCGACTACGTGCTGGTGCGCACGGGACAGATGAAGGCCAAGCTGGACGCCGGGTCCTGGGACGGCTACCCCGGCGGGGACGCCCCCGGACTCGGGTTCGATACGCTCGACTGGCTCCATGAGCGGGAGGTGGCCGCCGTGGCCACGGACACCTGGGGGGTGGAAGTCCGGCCCAACCAGACCCGCGAAGCCACCCAGCCGTGGCACTGGGTGAGCATTCCCAACATGGGGCTCACGGTAGGGGAGATCTTCCACCTGGAAGAGTTGGCGGAAGACTGCGCGGCCGACGGCCGCTACGAGTTCATGTTCGTGGGACCGGCGCTGCCGGTCACGGGCGCGGTGGGATCGCCGACGAATCCGTTGGCCATCAAGTAGCGTGTCCTTCAAACTCAAGGACAAGTCTTGCAAGTCGCAAATGAGGAGAGCAACATGCCGGCGCAACTCGGTTCCGTATGGCTCCAGGAGTTGACCTGGGAGGACGTCGCGGCCTATCTGGAGGACTCCGACATCATCATCTGTCCGGTGGGCAGCACCGAGGAGCACGGTCCGGCCGGGCCCTTGGGCCTCGACTGCCTCATCGCCATCGCCCTGGCGGAGGACGTGGCGCGGGCCACCGGAACGTTGTGCACACCGCCGCTCTGGTTCGGCGACTCGCCGCATCACCTGGGTTTTCCCGGGACCATCTCGCTCCGTACGGAAACGTTGATGGCGGTGATCCAGGACATGAGCCGCAGTCTGGCCAAGCACGGGTTCCGCAAGATCCTCATCATCAACGGGCACAAGGGCGCCAACCTGCCCGGCCTGCTCGCGGCCACCAAGAACCTGCGCGAGTACGAGATGCCCGAGGTCTTCTTCGCGGTCATCGATCCGGTGAAGATCGCCAAGAAGATCGCCAACGAGCTCAAGGAAGCGAAGGAGCACCACAGCGGCGAGCTGGAGATCTCGGAGTGCTGGTACAAGTTCCCGCACCTGATCAAGCAGGAGAAGCTGACCACGTCGCAGGTGGATTTCGACAAGAACTTCTCGCCGTGGTCCCACGGCGACCTCTTCTCCGCGCCCCACGAGGTCATCGACATCCCGTGGACCAGCACGGAACAGCGCCGCATCGTGCCCACCGGCTCCTTCAGCCCCTCCATCAAGGCGTCGCCCGAGAAGGGCAAGGCGTACCACGACTACATGGTCGATCAGATCGTGCAGTTCATCGGCTGGCTCAGGAACTACGACGGCCCGGTCGGCCAGGTCTGAACCGCGTGGAAGTCGATGCCGCACAAGGCCCGGACGCTGCCGGGCTTCCGGCGTATACACGGCGGCTGAACGATCGGGGCCGGGACGTCTACCTCGTCGGCACCGCCCACGTCTCCCTGGAGAGCGTCGACGACGTGCGCACGACCGTCGAGCGGGTGGACCCGGACACCATCTGCGTGGAGTTGTGCCAGGCGCGCTACGATTCCTTCACCCGTCCCGACGCCTGGCAGAAGATGAACGTCTTCAAGGTCGTCAAGGAGGGCAAGTCGGCGCTGCTCCTGAGCCACCTGATCATGTCGGCGTTCTACAAGCGCATGGGCGACCGGCTCGGCGTCCGCCCGGGAGCGGACATGCTGGAGGGGGTGCGGTTGGCGCGGGAGCGGGACGTGGACCTGGTGCTGGCGGACCGCGACGTCCAGGTGACCCTCAAGCGCACCTGGAGGAGGCTCGGTCTCTGGAACAAGCTCAAGGTGCTGTTCGTGCTGCTGAGCAGCGCGCTCACCGAGCCGGAGGTCGACAGGAAGGCGGTGGACGACCTCAAGCAAGCGGACCGTCTGGAGGATGTCCTGATGGAGTTCGCCAAGGCCTTCCCGGCGGTGAAGGAGAGCCTCATCGACGAGCGCGACATCTACCTGGCGCAGAAGATCCGGGAGGCTCCGGGCGAACGTGTCGTGGCCGTGGTGGGCGCGGGACATGTCCCGGGGATCGCGCGCGCGATCGAACGGGAACAGTCGCTGGATGCGCTGGAAGAGGTCCCGGAGCGGTCGCTCTGGGCCAGGAGCGTCAAGTGGGTGGTGCCCGCCCTGATCCTCGCCATCATCGCTTACGGGTTCTACAGCGCCGGCGCCGCCCATTCCCTGGAGTCCATCTCCATCTGGGTGCTGGTGAACGGTGTGCTCGCGGCCGCGGGAGCGGCCTTGGCCCTGGGACATCCGATTACGGTGCTGGCGGCGTTCCTGGCCGCGCCCATCACCAGCCTCAACCCCACCATCGCCGCGGGCTGGGTTTCCGGCCTGGTCCAGGCCTGGGTCAAGAAGCCCACGGTGGCGGACCTGGAGGGCATGTCCGAGGTGGTGACCGCGTTTCCCAAGGGGCTGTGGCGCAATCCCGTTTCGCGCATCCTTCTGGTGGTGGTATTCTCGAACCTGGGCAGCACGCTGGGCACGTTCATCGGCGGCAGTTGGATCGCCGCGCGCTCGTTTTAGCGTCGTGGCCTGTCCGTTTCAGCTCGGAGGAGGGTAACCCATGGCAGATTCGGCAACGGTCAAGGTCGGCTTCGTAACTCCCATATCGAGCTCGAGTCCCCACTTCGAGCCGTTCCGGGCGTGCATTCCCGCGGAAGTGGAGATGGAGTTCGAGGGCCTGGGCATCGTGCGCGGCCCGCTGGAGAGCCTCCGGGGCACGGACGACCATGTGGTGGAAACGTCCGCCCGGTTGGCGCGGGAGCGCGGCTGGCGGGGCGTCATCGTTAGCGGAGCGCCCGTGGAGGTGCTCAATCCGGGGCTCTTGGGAAGGCTCAGGGAAGCGGTCGATGTACCCGTGACCACGGCGCTGGAGTCGTGCGCCGAAGCGCTGAAGTCTCTCTCGACTCCCAAGGTGCTGCTGCTGACCCCGTTCGTCGAGTCCATGAACAAGCTGATCCGCGACTATCTGGCTGGCTGCGGCATCGAGGCCATCTCGCCCGCGGACACCTTCGACGACTATCGCGACGCCATGGAGGTGGGTCCGGAGGACGTTTACGCCCTCACGGAAAAGGCCTTCCAGGCCAACCCGGAGGTCCAGGCCATCTACTTCCAGGGGGCCGTGCTCGACCCGTTGAAGATTCTGGATCGGCTTGAAGAGGACTTGGCGCGGCCCGTGGTCGCGAGCAATCCCGCCATGCTCTGGTACATGCTCTCCAGGGTGGGCTATTCGTGCAGCATTTCCGGCTACGGCCGGCTGCTGCACGACTGGCCGGACATCAAGGCCTGACGCCCGGCGCCCCTTCGTGGAAGCCTCTGCCCGCGAAGGCGGGCGAGGGGCGTCACTGTTGCGGGGCGGCTTGCCCTTGGTCGGCACCCTGCGCCTGAGAAGCCCCCTGTTCAGCGGACGCCTTCTCCTTGGCGGCCAGCTCGGCCAACTCCTTCTCCTTGGCGGAGAGGTCGGCGAGCGCCTTGTCCATTCCGGCGCGGGCCTGATCCAACTGCTGCTGGAGCGCACTAACGGTTTTGCCATGGTCGGCCGTAGAGGCCGCAAGCTTTTGAGAGGCGTCCTTTTCCCTGGTGGCCATTTCAGTCAGCGCCTTGTTCCTGGCGGCGAGGTCGGCCAGGGCCTTGTCCTTTTCGGCGCGGGTCTGTTTCAGCGAGCGCCGGGTGGTGGCGAGGTCGGCCGCGGCCTTGTCCCTTGCCGCCCGGGCCTGTTTCAATGACTGCGCCGCTGCCGCCGCTTCCTTGCGCGCCTGGGCCAAGGCTTCCGTGTTCTTGGCCGCCTCCGCTTCCAGGGCTTGCTTGGCCGCCTTCAGCCCATCGGCCGCGGCGCTCATCTCGGCGATGGCCTTGTCCTTCTGCGCCACCTGCTCCTCAAGGCCCTTCACGCGCGCGTTCAACTCCTCCTGCTTGCCGGACATCGCGGCGGCGTTCTTTTCCAGTTCGGCCTTGGCCGCGGTGAGTTCCCCGGCCCGTTTCTCCAGGTCTTGCACCATGGCGGTCTTGCCGGCGAGTTGGGCGGCGAGGTCATCGGCGGCCTTGGTCTTGCCGGCAAGTTGAGCGGTGAGGTCATCGGCGGCCTTGGTCTGGCCGGCGAGTTGAGCGGCGAGATCGTCGGCGGCCTTGGTCTTGCCGGCAAGTTGAGCGGCGAGGTCGTCGGCGGCCTTGGTCTTGCCGGCGAGTTGAGCGGCGAGGTCATCGGCGGCCTTGGTCTTGTCGGCGAGTTGAGCGGCGAGATCGTCGGCGGCCTTGGTCTTGCCGGCAAGTTGAGCGGCGAGGTCGTCGGCAGCCTTGGTCTTGTCTCCAAGCTGCTTGGCCATGTCGTCGGCGCTCTTGCGCGCGCTGTCGCGCTCGCCCGTCAGGGCCGCTACCCCCATCTCCAGATCGGTGACCTGCTTCTGCGTGCCCGCGAGTTCCTTCGCGCTCTGCTCGAGCGCGCTCCGGGACTTCGTGGCCTCCTGTTCCATCCCCTGGACCTTGGCCTGAAGCCCCTTCACCTCCTGGCCGCTCTGTTCCAGTGCCGTGGTCAGTTCCGCAGCCTTCTTCTCGGCACTTTCCTTAGCCTGCAAAGCCTGGTCTCTTTCCTGTTTCACCTGTTCGTGCTCGTTGGTGGAGACACAAGCGGCAAGGGACAGGCAAAGCCCGACTGCGAGGCAGATCGTCTTTGTGGCGTGAGTCATAGTAATTCCCGTTTCGTTCCGGTATCGGCGTTCCGTGGCATCCGCACGGGTGATATCCGGTCGGCGCGGCTCGCGCCGAAAGCCAACATTACGGAGGAAGCCGTTACTTATCAGACTTGGGCGGCAACAAGCAACGCAAAAACGACCTCGCCACGCCGTGCGGCGCGCGCATCCCGATCGTCCCGTTCGCCACGGCACACTAGACGACCTCCCGGCCGCGCAGCCCCTCGACGTCTTCCGCGCTGTACCCGAGCCCTCGCAGGATCTCGTCCGTGTTCTCCCCGAGCATGGGTGGCGGCGTCGGCGTCTCGGGCGGCGTCCGGCTCATGTTCACGCCGCTCCCCACCAGCTTCACCTTGCCCATCTTGGGATGCTCCACCTCGATGGGGAAGCCGTACTGCTTGACCTGCGGGTCGTTGAACATGTCCTCGAGGTTGTTCAGCGGAGTGGAGGGTACGTCGTGCTCTCTGAGCTTCTTGAGCCACACGTCGCGCGAGTCACGCTCGAAGATGGTTTGAAGCTCCCGCTCCAGCAGGTCGTGGTGTTCGGTGCGGCCCTCCTTGTCGGCGAAGCGGGGGTCTTTCCCCCACTCGGGTTTCCCGGCCACTTCCACGAGCCCGAGCCAGAACTTGTCGGGCGAGGACAAGTGAACGACGAAGGGCCGGCCGTCGCGGTCGACGAAGGCGAACACGCCGGCGGTGCGGGTGCGGTCGGCCCGGCTCGGCACCACCCCGGTCTCGAAGTAGCGCGCACAGTTCTCGGCGGTGAAGGACACCGAGGCGCGCAGCAGGGAGGTCTCGATGATCTGCCCCTCGCCGGTCATCATGCGGTTCACCAGCGCCGCCAGCACCCCATAGCACGCGTACACCCCGGTGAGGTGGTCGGACAGGGAGATGCCCATGCCCTTGGGTTCATCGGGATCCGTGAGCAGGCTCAGCAGGCCGCTCATTCCCTGGCCCACGGTGTCGTACCCGGGGCGGTCGCGGTAGGGTCCTTCCTGGCCGAAGCCGGAGATGGAGCAATAGATGAGCTTCGGGTTCAACTCGCGCAGGGTGTCGTAGTCGAGGCCGCGCCGCGCCATGACCCCCGGACGGTGGTTCTCGACGAGCACGTCCGCCTCGGCCGCGAGCCTGCGGCAGATCTCCTGCCCCTCCTCGGTCCGCAGGTCCAGCGTGATGCTCTTCTTGTTCCGGTTCAGGCTGCAGAAGGTGGCGGAATACATCTTGCCGCCGCCCCAGCCCCGGAACGGGTCGCCGCGCTCCCGGTCCTCGACCTTGATGACCTCGGCGCCCAGGTCCGCCATGAGCATGGAAGCGAACGGGCCGGTGACGTAGCTGGAGAGCTCCAGAATCTTGATGCCTTCGAGTGTTCCCGCCATGTGTTCAAGCCTCGATGTGGATGTCCCGGAGTTCTTCCTCGCGAGCCAAACGCAACACTAACAATTTTGAGTGAGTGGGTCCACGTTGACTCGCCGGGACCTTTGTGTGACGTTTCGTCGGATGGCGGCTTTTGCGGCAATCGTCCTGTTCGCCTGGGGCGCGGTGACGGCAGGCTACGGCGCGTATGCGGCGGTCGCCGCGCTGAACTCCGAGAGCACGCTGCACGCGGCGCAGGCGGGGCTGGCGTTGCTGATCTCCACCGTATCGATCAGCGCGGCGGTCCTGGTGGTAATGATGGGGCGCCTGGGACGGGCGTTGCGGTCGCCGCGGCCGGACGACGCACCCGACCCCACGACAGGTTAGATCTCCCGCACGGCCGGCAGCGCGTCTTCGGCGAAGCGCTGCATCGATTCCTGGATGTGGTCGTGGGCGACGCTGCCGATGTTCATCCACGCGAGCACGTGGCCGGCGCCCGTGTCCCGGGCCAGCTCTCCGATCCGCTCCACCACCTGATCCGCCGTGCCGATGGCGGCGAACCCGTTGCACACCCGTTCGAAGGTCACGCCGCCCGCGGCGGCGTTGGCGCGCAGCCGTTCCGGCAGCGGCCGCCCTTGCGACAGAAGCCACTCGGCGTAGCTCGCGCGGGTATCGCGAATCACGTCGTAGTAGCCCATGACGCCGGCTTCGGAACGCTTCCGCGCTTCGGCCTCGGTGGCGCCCACGTGCATGGGCAGCAGCAGGCCGAGGTCGTACGCCTCCGGGTCGTGGCCGTGCTGGGCGAGCCCTTCTCGATAGGCGGCGGAGAACTGCCGCAGCTCCTCGGCCGTGCGTACGTGGACGGGGATGAACAGGTTCAGGCCCATGCGCGCGGCGAAGTTCACGCCGTCGAGGGAACTCGCGGCGGTGTACAGCGGCGGGTGCGGCCGCTGCACGGGCTTGGGGTTGGCGACGATGTTCGGGATCCGGAAGAAGCGCCCCTGGTAGTCCACCGACTCCTCGGTCCACGCCAGCCGGATGACCTCGATGCTCTCCTGCATGAGGTCGCGTACGTGTTCGTGCTCCACGCCGAAGCACTCGTAGGCGCGGGTGTGGGGGTGGCCGCCGCCGGCGGCGAAGCACATCCGCCCGCCGCTCAGCACGTCGAGGGTGGCGGCCTGCTCCGCGAGCTGCATGGGATGGTGGATAGGCAGCGTGTTGACCGCCACCCCGAGTTTCAGCCGGCGGGTCCGCTGGGTCGCGGCTCCCAGAACCACGTAAGGCGCGGACAGCAGCGAGAAGCTCGGCGTGAAGTGGATCTCGGCCACCCAGTAGCCGTCGTAGCCGAGCGCGTCGCCCAGCTCGGCCTGGTCGAGGAACTGTTCCAGCAACTCCGCGGGAACGCTTCCGGACGGGCACTGGATCTCGGTAAAGAGGCTCACCTTCATCGATGGGTTCTCCACGGCTTGCCGGCGCCCGGCCGGCGACAGGCCCGCGCTGGGTCGGACGGTCGTTCATGGAAACGGGGCGCGGATTCCACGGCGGTGGACGGCGGGCTCACCGAGTTCTATACCCAAAAGGCTTCGGGAAACAAAACCGCTCATGGGAACCCTGCTGAGCCGGCTGTTCGCCGGGTTGCGCTACCGCAACTACCGTCTCTATTGGCTTGGACAGCTCTCCTCCGTGCTGGCGCTCAACATGGAGATGGCCGCGCAGGCATGGCTGGTGTTCCTGTTGACGGACTCGCCGTTGATGCTGGGGGTGGCCGGGATCGTCTACGCGGTGCCGCGGGTGTCGCTGGTGCTGGTGGGCGGGGCCATCGCCGACCGCGCCGACAAGCGCCGCATCATGGTGTGCACCCAGTCGCTGCTGGCCCTGGCCTATCTCGTGCTGGGACTGCTGATACTGACCGAGCGCATCATGTTCTGGCACGTGCTCGTGTTCGCGTTCAACTCGGGCTTGATGCGCTCGTTCGACCGCCCCAGCCGCTACGCGCTGCTGCCGGAGATGGTGCCGCGGGAGGAGATCGCCAACGCGGTGGCGCTGGGCAGCTCGGTGTGGCAGGCGTGCCGCCTGGTGGGTCCCGGCCTAGCCGGCCTGCTCATCCATTGGTTCGGCGTGGGCCATACCTTCATCGCCTGCTTCGTGAGTTCCGCGGCGGCGGTGGCCCTGTGGGCGTTCATCCGCACCCGCCCCCTCATCGGTCAACCGGAGGGCGGCGTCTGGCGCAACATCCTGGCCGGCCTCCACTTCGTGCGCCACAACCAGCTCTTCTACAGCCTGCTGGGGCTCACGTGCTTCAACAGCCTGTTCGGCATGTCCTACGTGATCCTGCTGCCGGTGTTCGCGCGCACCATCCTGGAAGTGGACTCGCGCGGGTTCGGGTTGCTCCAGTCGTTCTCCGGCGTAGGCGCGCTCATCGGCACGCTGATCGTCGCCTACCTGGCCCAGGCCGGACGCCGGGGCTGGCAGGTGCTGGTGGGATCGGCGATCTTCGGCTCGCTGCTCATGCTGTTCGCGTACTCGTCCTCGTTCGCGCTTTCGCTGGGCCTGATCTTCGTCCTGGGCCTGTTCAACCAGATCTACCTCACCTCCATCAACACCATCCTCCAACTGAACCTGCCCAACGAGTTGCGCGGCCGGGTCCTCGGGCTCTTCGGCCTCACCTGGGACCTCATGCCACTGGGCGGCGCCATCTCCGGCACCGTGGCCGAGTTCGCCGGCGCTCCCACGGCCGTGGCCATGGGCGGTTTCCTGGTGGCGGCGCTGGGGTTGTACGGTCTGGCGCGGCTGCCCGCGGTGCGCGAGATCGAGTAGGAGGAGAGGGTTAAACGACTATTCTTCGAGTTTCAGGACGTAGGGCTTCAGGAACTCGGGGATGACCACCTCGATTCGCGGATCCACGCCCTTGATCCCTCGCCTGAAATGCCGTGCACGCCGTTCGTTCCTGCTCTTGATTCCTTCGGCAAACGGAACCCGCCATTGATCGAAATGGTGCATGATGATCACCTTGGGTTTCATGGCCCGTAGCGCCGCATCCAAGTCGTAACTCCTGTAGCCCTGGGCAAGCAGAGCCACGTCGGGATTACTGCCTTCCAGATTCTCTACGATGAAGTTCGCCGTGCTTTGGTGGAGCACACGCCGTGACCCGAAGGTGAAGTTGTAGAGGAAGCTGCCGCCGATGAGAAAGTGCCTGCCCATGATCGTCGAAACGGGGTCATAAAGCTCTCTGAGCCGAGGTGGGCTGGTCCGACCTCTAGCGATGCGGTGCTCGCTCGGTATCACATCCACGGTAAACTCTTTGAAGTCGAGGTTTTCGCCACCGCTGATCATTGTGATCTGTGACGGCGGAACCCCGGCGGAAAGGGCAAGGTTCATCGTCGTCCTCGAACCGATGATCCTGGCCCCGAACTTCTTGGCTATGAGAGGCAGGTCGCCGACATGATCGCCATGGCTGTGTCCGGCGAAGATGTAGTCCGCCCCTTTCACGTGCTTGAACACGACCTCTTCGTCGGACTCCCATCGGGCTTCGCGATCCGGCGGCTTCCGCGTAAGGAATGGGTCGATCAGGATCGTCGTCCCCGCCGGCGTCTTGATCTCCCAGCCGGCCGTCCCGAGCCACTTTATCACAAGGCCCGCATCTCCGGGGCTGGCCGGTGCGACGAGTTGAGCTGACCCCGCGGAAGAGAGCGCGAGACCGAATATCAAGATCAACGGGACAATCGTTCTTGACATCTTCATCTTGCCGTTCCCGCCGCCGATCCCGGATGGTCGGTGGCCACTTTGCCGTTACGGTAGAGGCTGCTACCCTTCCTGGCTACCGCCTCCCCTCAAATCCCGCAAGCAAAAAGACAGACGACCCGAACCGACGTGCCTGCATCGTCACCGAACCCGGAGTGGGCTACCGCATGGCCCGGCCCGGCGATGCACAATGACTCCCCCCTCCGGGCCGACGCCTTTACACGCCGTCAGAAATGGTTAGATTTCTTCATGCGTGGGTGCCGCCGTATTGATCCGGCACGGTCTGCATTGTAGATTTCTTCCAGGAACGGATACTCGCGAGAGGAAGGGAACAGGTCCATGAAACGCGTTTTTCTTTTTCTGATCACCAACCTTGCGATCGTTTTCGTGCTGGCCGTTGCGCTCCGTGTATTCGGCCTTGAGTGGTTGCTTTTTCAATACGGCATCGACTTCTGGCCGCTGCTGGCCTTCTCCTTCATCTTCGGCATGGGCGGCGCGTTCATCTCGCTACGCATCTCCAAGTGGACGGCCAAGCGATGGATGGGGTTGACGGTCATCGATGAGCCCCGGAACAACACCGAGATCTGGCTCGTCAATACCGTGCAGAACTACGCCCGGGCGGCGAACATCGCCATGCCCGAGGTGGCGGTCTACGATTCCCCGGAGCCCAACGCCTTTGCCACGGGCCCGAGCCGCAACAACTCGCTGGTGGCGGTGAGCACGGGACTGTTGCGGGCCATGAAGCCGGATCAGGCCTCCGCCGTGCTGGGCCACGAGGTGAGCCACGTGGCCAACGGCGACATGGTGACGCTGACCCTGCTCCAGGGCGTTCTCAACACCTTCGTGATCTTCCTTTCCCGCGTGATCGGGTACGTCGTGGACCGCGCACTCCACAGGGACGGCGAAGGGGGCTACGGCATGGGCTACTTCGTCACCGTGATCGTCACGCAGATCCTGCTCGGTATCCTGGCCAGCATCGTGGTCTCCTGGTACTCGCGCCGGCGCGAGTACCGAGCCGACGCCGGCGGCGCGTATCTGGCCGGCAGAGGCAACATGATCGGCGCCCTCGAGGCGCTCCAACGCAGCGTGGAGCCCGAGCACATGCCGGAACAGTTGGAGGCAATGGGGATCGCGGGCGTCCGCAAGGGCGGGCTGCGGATGCTCTTCGCCAGCCATCCTCCCATGGAGGACCGGATCGCCGCGCTCCGGGAAGAACGCCACGCCGCCGGCACCTAGGGGGCGGTCCCGAACGCGGCGTTCGAACCCGTCATCCCGGGCCCTGACGATTGCCGTGGCCTTGCGGGCCGTGGCGGAATCGGGATACATCCCCCAATTGAACGTCAGGCCGAAAGGGGGAGGGGATGGCGATATTCTCGGGGGAGTTCGGGCTCCAGTTCGTGCTGCAGGCGGCTTCCTACTACACGACGCGGGAGCTGGTGGAGCTGGCCGAGCTCGGAGCCGAGAGGGGCTTCAAGCAGGTCTGGCTCAGTGATTCGCTCCGTTACCGCAACGTGCTGAGCGTCGCGACGGCCATCGCCGCCCGCGCGCCCCTGAAGGTCGGCACCGCCATCCTGGTGCCCTATTTTCGCAATCCCATCGACGTGGCCGACTCGGTGCTGGCCATCTCCGAACTCACCGACGGCCGTGAGATCAGCCTCGGCATCGCCAAGGGCAGCAAGGGGCAGGTGCCGCAGTACCTGGAGATGCGCAAGCCGTTCCGCGTGGTGCGGGAGACGGTGGGCTTTCTCGGCACCTTGTTCCGCGGCGAAAGGGTGCGATTCGACGAGTACCCTGCGCTGTGCGACTACTTCCACATGAACCCCCGCGGGCACATCGAGCTGGTGCGCCCTCCCGCGGCGCCGGTGCGTTTCTACGGCGGCGGCGTGGGGCCCCGGTTCCTGGCCATCGCCGGCGAGACCATGGAGGGGGTGCTCATGGGCGGGTACTTCATCTCCATGCACAAGCTCGGCCGTCTGGAGCAGGCCATGGCGGGCGCGGACGCCGCCGCCCGGGCGGTGGACCCGGACAAGAAGCTGCGGAAGGTGTGCGAGATCAACCTGGCGGTATCGGAGCAGCCGGAGGAGGCGCTGGCCGAGGCCAAGAAGTACTCGGCCCACCACATGGTGAGCCTCCAGGCCCTGGGATACAGCGCCGAGGAGTTCGCGCGGATCGGCATCGACTACGAGCAGGTCAACCGCATCCGGGAGGCGCTTCACTCGGGAGTGACCATCGAGCAGGCCTCGCGGGAACTGGTGACCGACGCCATGCCGCGGGCGTGCTTCGTCGCGGGCCGGCCGTCGGACTGCGTGGAACCGATCCTGGAGCTCGCGGCCGAAGCCGAGCGCCTCGGGTTCCAACAGATCTCCTTCGCCAAGCTCGGCCGGGACTACGCCTCGGTGATCCGGTTCCTGAGCGACGAGATCGTTCCCAGGTTGTCGTAGACGGCTTGCCCGAGACCGCCGGAACCCATCCACTTGAAAGCCTTGGCCGCCGACTCCGCGTCCGCTCGCACCGCACGGCTCAACCGCACCTACCCGTGGGTCGTGCTCGGCATCTCGTTCATGACCGTGGCCGCCGCCTTCGGGTGCCGCGCGGCGTTCGCGCTCTTCTTCGTGGCGGTTATCGAGGAGTTTCAGTGGAGCCGCGGGTTGGCCGCCGGCGCGCTGGCCCTGGGCTCGGTGGCGTGGACCGTTTCCGCGCCGGCGTGGGGGCACATGCTGGACCGGCTCGGCCCCAGGGTCGTGTTCCCG
>JAPOPM010000154.1 GCA_026712905.1 Deltaproteobacteria bacterium | reverse complement strand
GGCTTCGCCGGTCAGGGCAACAACCAGATGCTGGTGGGCGACCCGGCGACGGGCGAGATCCGCCGCTTCCTGGTGGGTCCCAGGCAGTGCGAGGTCACCGGCATCGCCTGGAGCGCCGACGGCAGGACCCTGTTCGTGGGCGTTCAGCACCCGGGCGAGAAGGGTGACAGCCACTTCCCCGACGGCGGCGACACCGTCCCCCGCTCGGCGGTGATCGGGGTCACCCGCGACGACGGCGGCCTCATCGGCTGAGCCGTTGTCGTCTCCTTCCCCTCTTTCCCCGGGAGGGCGCTTCGGCGCCCTCCCGTTTTCTTCGTGGGTCGCCGCGGGTTGCAGACCGGACACCTGACGGTGTATAAGAGCCCGTTTGCGGTGACTGCGCCCAAGGCCTTCCGCCATACGACGAGAATGCCGACGTCAGCATGATCACGCCCAATCAAACAATCTTCCCGCTGCTGGTCCTGGCATTCTTCCTGACCCTCTTCCATTTCGCCGACGCCGAGACGTGCCTGAAGACCGGAGGCGCCGAAACGGGGTCCTCCTGTGAGGACGAAGACAGCGTCCCCGCCCATCATGACCACGCATCCGAGGGCCACGGCGACGCCAGCGGCATGGTCCACATCCAGCGGATGACGTGCGAGGACGGGGCGGTGGCCCGGTGGAAACCCGAGGGCCGTGACGTGGTGACGTTCAACGTCAACGATTGGGCCGGGGTCTCCCTGGAAGTGGCGCTCGCGGTACGCCGCGGCGTGCTGCAATGGAACCGGGTGCAGCCGTTCTACGCCATGTGGGAAACGGCGAGCGAGGACGCCGACATCACCATCGAGTTGCTCGACGACCTGTTTCCCGGGATCGTTGGAGCCGCCCAGGTCAAATGCCGCAACGCGCAAGAAGGGATTCGCAAGGCCTACGTCTACCTGGCGCTCAAGGGCGTGGGCGCCGTGGAAGCCCAGAACATGACCGCCCACGAGATCGGCCATGCCATGGGATTGGGCCATTCGGATCGCAGCCACGACCTCATGGACGCCAAGCTGGCGGAGAAGAACATCGACGAACGCATGATCTGTCCCAGCAATCTGGATCGCGCCGGACTGATCGCGGGGATGCACTCGTATGCCATTCCCGCGGAGGAGTGGACCGAGATGGATTGCTGGGGGCGGAGTTCGGGATGAGGGCCGCGGACCGGCAAGAGCGGCGGGGTTGCGGGGGCCGAAGGCCGGTGACGCGGCGATGATCGCTGAATGGACGATCCCCTCCGCGCTGGCCGACTTTCATGACATCGAGAATGCCCTCGAGGGCAGGCGCGCGGCGGTGTTCCTCGACTACGACGGGACCCTGACGCCCATCGTCGACACCCCCGAGCAGGCCGTGCTCACCGACGAGATGCGCGCGGTGGTGCGGCGCCTGGGCGACCGTTGCGTAACCGCCATCGTCAGCGGGCGCACGCGCAAGGACGTGCAGGCGCACGTCCGCCTCGACAATCTCTTCTACGCGGGAACACACGGATTCGAGATCGTCGGGCCCGAGGGCTCCGGCATCCACCACGAGGTGGGACAGGAGTTTCTCCCGGCCATGGAGGAACTGCACCGGCGGCTGCGCCGCGCCATCGGGGATACTCCCGGCCTCTTGCTGGAAACCAAGGGCTACTCCCTGGCGGTGCACTACCGGCTCGTGCGGGAGTCCGCGGTGGCGCGCGTGGGATCCGTCGTCGACGAGTCGATGTCGGACTACCCCACGCTGCGCAAGACCCACGGCAAGAAGGTGTTCGAGATCCGCCCGCGGTTCGACTGGGACAAGGGCAAGGCGGTCCAGTGGATCCTGCAGGCCCTCGACCTCGACCGCGCGGACATGGTGCCGTTCTACCTGGGCGACGACACCACCGACGAGGACGCCTTCGAGGCGGTGGACGGCAGGGGCATCGGGATCCTCGTGGCGGACGAGCCCCGTCCGACCGCGGCGCGGTACCGGCTGGAGGACAGCGCCGAGGTGGCGCGTTTCCTTCAGGGTCTGGTACGTGTTCTGCATGAACCGACGTAACACCCGTGCGACAAGCTGATGGAGGATCGGCGCCAAGAGTTCTGGAGCCGGCTCCGTGCCGGGGGCATCCCCGGCGTTCCCGATGAGTTCTCGGTCACCTTCGCCCACCAAGGGATTCCGGCCGCCGTGCTGGACGAGATCGACGCGTTCATTCGCGTCTTCGAGGACGTCACCACCCGGCCCGTGTGGCAGGAGGCCGTGGTGGCTTCGTCGGGCCAGACGGTGCCCGCGCACCGCCCGGAGGTGTGCTTCTTCAGCGCCTGGGACTTCCACTTCCCTCCCGACGGTCCGTGGCAGGTCATCGAGTTCAACGACAACGGCTCCGGGCTTCTTTTCGCCGGTCTCATCAACGAATGCTACCACGCGCTCCTGGAGCCGGACCGTCAGGCGGCCGTCGAAGCGCCGCCGTCGGCCGCCGAGTTGGGGCAACACATCATCCGCATGGTGCAGCGGGAGGCCGAGGGTTTCTTCGGCAACATGCCGGACGGACTCTTCCTCATCCTCGACGAGCCCGACGCCCTGGAACGGGGCAAGTTCCAGCGCGAGATGGAGATGCTGCGGGAGTTGTTCCGCGGCGAGGGCTGGTCCGCGGAGGTGGGCTCCACGGCGGATCTCGACTGGGACGGAACGCGGCTGCGGCATCGCGGCGAGCCGGTGTCCTTCATCGTGAACCGTTCCACGGACTTCTTCCTGGAGAAGGACGTGACGCGCGCCTTGCGCGACGCGTTCCTGGAAGGCAACGTCTACGTCGCGCCCAGTCCTTTCACGTACGCCACGCGCAGCGACAAGCGCCTGCTGGAGTTCCTGTCCTTGCCGCAATGGGACAGTGAACTCGGCATCGAGCCTGGCGAGCGCGCGGTCCTGAGCCGGCACATTCCCGAGACCCATCTGCTCCGCCCCGACAACCTCGACAGCCTCGCGGCGGACCGGGAGCGGTTCGTCTTCAAGCCCATGCGCAGCCACGCGAGCCGGGGCTTTCTGCCCAGCGCGCGCGTCGGGCGCTCGCGCCTGCAGCGGCTGGTGCGGCGCGGCGAGGGCTACGTCGCCCAGCGCAAGGTGGGGCGGCCGCGCGTCCCCCTCGGCGACGGCGCGCACGTGTGGGCCGATCTGCGCGTGTGGGCCTACCGCGGCGAGCGCGTGCTCCTGTCCGGGCGCACCTCCATCGACGAGAATTCGCTGGACCTGAGGCCGCCCGCCGGGTGGCTCCCCACCTTCGCCGCCAGGAGAATCTGAGGAGTTGACCGCCCCGATGGCGTGGTCTACCTATGGACGAGTGCCGGGAGCGAGGAGGGCGGCTCGCGCCCGGCAAACACGTTGTGCCAAGGCGCTCTTGTGCCAAGGCGCCGTTGTGCCAAGGCGCTCTTCTCCTTCATTCCCGCCCTCCTCTCCGTCATTCCCGCGAAAGCGGGAATCCAGGGGCGGGGCGGGGAGCCCGAGCCTTGACGCCACCCCGGCGAACGTACCGAAACGGAGGAACGACACATGATCGAAGTCAACGGACTCACGGGCGGAGAAGCCTTTCTGCGCGTTCTGTCGGGCATGGGCGTGGAGCGCATCTTCGCGTCGCCGGGCTCGGAGTGGTCGCCGGTGTGGGAGGCCCTGGCCAAGCCGGACGAGAGCATGCCGGTGTACTTGAGCTCGCGCCACGAAGAGATCGCGCTGGCCATGGCCAGCGGCTACGCCAAGGCCACGGGCAAGCTGCCGGGCGTCATGATCCACACCACCGTGGGTGCGCTGCACGGCTCCATGGCCCTGCGCGGGGCGCTCCACGAGCAGGTGCCCATGGTGGTCTTCACCGGCGAGTCCATCGCTTTCGGCGAGGATGACGGCCCCGATCCCGGCGGCCAGTGGATGCGTTTCCTCTCGGACGTGGGCGGCCCGGCCCGGCTGGTGGACCGGTGCGTGAAGTGGAGCTTCGGGGTCAACGACAAGAACATCCTGGTTTCCACCATCCAGCGTGCCTGCCAGATGGCCATGAGCTCGCCACGCGGACCGGTGTTCGTGTCGCTGCCCATCGAGTACCTGTTCGACAAGGTCACGCGGGAGGCGCCCCTCAAGGTGTCCATGCCCACCATGCCGAGCCCCGACCCCGACGGGATCGCGGAGCTGGCGGGATTGCTGCGCACGGCGCGGAACCCCGTCATCGTGAGCGAGAACGCCGGCAAGAACGCGGCCATCGTGGAACGCATGGTGGAGCTGGCGGAACTGCTCAACGCCCCGGTGGTGGAGACCCGCAGCAGCGGCTACTTCAACTTCCCGCGGGACCATGAGTTGCACGGCGGCTTCGAGCCCGGCGAATACATGGCCGACGCCGACGTGGTGTGCCTCATCGGCGCGACCCAGCCGTGGCATCCGGCATCGGCGAACGTGGCGCAGGGGGCCAAGGTGGTGGCCCTGGACGAGGAGCCGCTGCACATGAATCTGCCCTACTGGGGTGTTCAGGTGGACCTCAGCATCGCCGGCGAGTTGGAAGCATCCCTGGGCGCCTTGGTGGAGCGACTTCGCCAGGACGGTGTGGAGGACGGCGGCGCGGGCGCGGAACGGCGGGCGAAGCTGCGGGAGCAGGGCACGGCGCGCCGGGCCAAGTGGGCTCAACAGGCCCAGAGCCTGGGATCCAAGGAACCCATGGACACCAACTGGGTGATCTACCAACTGAACCAGGCGATTCCCGATGACGTCTACCTGGTGGAGGAGACCATCACCCACCGTCTGGCGGTGCACCAGTACCTGGACCGGGTCAAGCCCGGCAACTTCTACAGCGGCTGCATCGGGGGGCTGGGCACCGGCCTGGGCACCGCCCTCGGCGTCAAGGCCGCCCATCCGGACAAGCCGGTGGTGCTGGTCATGGGTGACGGCACGTTCAACTACAACCCCGGCATCGCGGGCTTCGGCTTCGCCCAGGAATTCCGCATGCCGATCCTCATCGTGCTCATGAACAACCACGGCTACAAGTCCATGAAGCGCGGCGTCCCGGAATACTATCCCGACGGCTGGGCGGTGAGCACCAACAAATTCGTGGGCACGTCCATCGCGCCGGCGCCGGACTACGCCGCCATCGTCCGGGCCTTCGATGGCTTCGGCGAGCGCGTGCAGAGTCCGGACATGGTCAAACCGGCCCTCGAACGGGGCCTCCAGGCCGCCAAGGAAGGGCGGCTGGCGCTGGTGGACCTGTGGCTGGAGCCGGTGAACGAATAGGCGCTCGCTCGGGAAACCGTTTGTAGGGGCGACCGGCGGTCGCCCCTGGCGGGCATCGGCGCGTTCTTTCGGTAGCACAAGGAGCATTTTCGCGTGAAGATTCTTCGTTTCAATGACGATCGCATCGGCGTCCTCAAGAACGGCAGCAACGTGGTGGACGTGAGCGGCATCATCCAGCACCGCGTGGAGAAGGGTCCGCAGCGGGTGATGGAGGAGGTGATCGCCAACTTCGACGACTACCGCAAGGAGTTCGAGCGGCTGATGCGCGAAGGGTCCGGCTTCCCCTTGAGCGTGGTCAAGCTGCTGGCGCCCATCCCCCGGCCGAGCAAGTGCCTGGCCGCCTTCGTCAACTACCTGGACTCGCCCGAGCGCACGCCCGAGAGCCTGCCCATCGAGTTCTTCTACAAGGCGCCCGAGTTGCTGGGGCCGGAAGGCGCGGTGGAGTTGTCCGACATCCCGGCGGTGGTGGTGACCCAGCCCGAGGCCGAGCTGGCCTTCGTCATGGGATCGTGCGGGCGCAACGTGTCCGAGGCCGACGCCATGGACGCCGTGTTCGGCTACGTGCCGTTCTTCGACATCTCCAACCGGGGCATGGTGCGCCGCACCCAGTTCCTGCCCAAGGGGCAGGGCAGCCACAGCCCCTGCGGCCCCTGGATCACCACCGCCGACGAGGTCCCCGACCCCCACGACCTCACGGTCAAGTCCTGGGTCGGCGGCGAGGCCCGGCAGGACTACAACACCCGCCACATGGCCCACAAGATCCCCGAGCTGGTGTCATGGCTGTCGCGCTTCGTGCAGCTCCAACCCGGCGACGTCATCGCCACCGGCACCTACCACGTGGGCCTCGGCCCCATGAACAACGGCGACACCCTGGAGATCGACATCGAAAAACTCGGCAAGGCGCGTTTCACCGTCCGCGCCGAGGGTCCGCGCAAGGACACCGAGTGGATGCCGGGGAAATCGCAACCGCCCGCGGGGGGCGGGATGTCGAGGGTGTAAGGGCGCGAATCGTCATTCCCGCGGAAGCGGGAATCCAGGGGTGGAGAGGGGCCAACAATATCAGGGTTGGCTGTCCCGCTTTAATCCCGCCAACTCGTCCCGCAACGCGCGTATCTCGGCCTGCAGGTCCGCGAGGGTCGGCTCGGGGGTGGACGCGGCGGGCGTCTCGCCAAAGACGTCCCCATGGCCGTGCGTCTGCATCGCGTCGACAATGATGCCGATGAACAGGTTCAGCACGGCGAAAGAGGTGACCAGGATGAACGGCACGAAAAACAGCCACGCCTGCGGAAACACGTTCATCACCGGCCGCACGATGCCCATGGACCAGCTTTCCAGGGTCATGATCTGGAACAGGGTATAGGCGGAGCTGCCGATGTTGCCGAACCATTCCGGAAAGCGGTCGGCGAACAGGCTGGTGGCCATCACCGAGAATACGAAATAGATCACCGACAGCAGCATCACTACCGAGCTCATGCCGGGTACGGCATGGAGCAGGGCGCCGACAACGCGCCGCATGGCGGGCACGGTGGATATCAGCCGGAAGACCCGGAGGATGCGGAGCGCCCGCATGACCGAGAGGAACTCGGTGGCGGGAATCAGCGCGATGGTCACGACCAGAGTGTCGAAGTGGTTCCAGGGATCGCGGACGAAGTCACGGCGTTGCCCCACCACCTTCAGCAGGATCTCCACCACGAACACTGCGAGAATCACCCGGTCGGCCAGTTTGAGGAAGCTCCCGGCCGCCGCCATGGCCGCCGGGCTGGTCTCCAGCGCCAGCACCAGGGCGTTCAGCACGATCAGGATCGTGATCCAGCGTTGCGTGGTGGCGTTCTCGACGAACGAGCGGATACGGTCGGTCTTGGTCATCTCACTTGCGCCCGCTACGCGTACACCGCCTCCCTGATGCGGGACCAATCGGCATCGCGGTATTCGGCAACGTAGGTAGCTTTGCCATGCAGCGCGACGCGTCGCAACCCGGGACACTTCGGGAAGGCGCCGCTCAGCAGGCTGTTGAGAAACCGGTCTGGCGCCCTTCGACTTCGCTTCGCGAACCCCTACGAATCGTCATTCCCGCGAAAGCTTGCCCTCGACCCCGATCGGGGGCGGGAATCCAGGGGTGGAGCGGGGCCAACTGGCCGGTGTCCCCGCCCACGCCCCGCCACTAGACCACCGGTTCGAACACAAGCTCCGGCACCACCACCTCCCAGCGGTCGCACTTGATGATGTGGTGGTACTTGGGGTCCGATATCTCGCGGTTCCACGTCACGATGGCCAGTACCGCGGCGGAGCGGCAGCGCATGCTGGCGGGCGGCTCGAAGCTCGCGGCCAAGCGTCCCACCACCACGCCGTTGCCGTCCAGCAACTCCCGGCGGCCTGCATTCGTGAGCCGCATTGCGAGCGGATCGCCTGGCGACAAGGCGGCGATGGCACGGTGCGTCGGGTGGCGGGCACCATGCCGCCCGGCGAATCCCAGGTCCACGTCCTGGAGACCGGGTTGGACGTGGCGGTATCGAAGCTCGGCGGGGGAGGGCGAAAGCACGGTGGGGTCCCGGTGCAGCACCGAATTCCGTTCGAGCAGTACGTCTTGGATTGTGTGCTGTCCCTCGAACCGCGCGAGCGCCAGGGTCGCGCGCGCCCGCGTCATGGCGACGTAGTACAGTCGGCGCGGTGCGTCGGGGTCCTCGTCGCGGCCGACGCGCTCCCAGCCGCCGTCGAGCACGGCCACGTGGTCGAACTCAAGGCCCTTGGCGCGGTGGGCGGTGAGCAGGAGGAGGCCGCGCTGGCGCCGGCGGATCTCCCGGCCCCACTCGGCCAGCCACTCGATGAAGTGGTCGACGGCGGTCTCGCCGCCGCCGGTTTCCAGCGCGTGTTCGTCCATGGCCTGCCGCAGCAACTCGTGCCAGGGGTTGGACGGCTGTCTTTCCGTCCACTCGCGCAGGACGGCGCTGTCCACGAGCCCGGCGTCGCAGCCCCGCAGCCATGCGACGAAGCATTGGGTCTCGCGCAATTGCCAGAAGCCGGGGATCTCCTCGTTGCCCATCTGCGCGGGGATATCGTGGTGTTCGCAGTACGCGCGCACCGGTACGAGATAGCTCCACTCGCGCGCGATCACGGCGCACCGCCGCCAGTCCCAGTCCGGTGACAGGGCCGCGAGCCGCCGCAACTCGGTCATGACGACCTGGGCCTGCACTACCGGATCCCTCGGTTCGACGTCACTTGGGACCGGCAAGATCTGCACCCGCCCCCGCCCCACCGGATCCAGCTCCTGCCACGCGCCTCCGGGCGCGTCCTTGGCCCGTGCGGCGTTGACGCGGATGGGATGCTCGTCCTTCATCCGCTCGCGTGCCCGCTCGATCACGGCGTTGGCCGCGTCGATGATGTGGGCGGTGGAGCGGTAGTTTTCGACGAGGTGGATGGGCTTCGGACCGTAGTCCTGCTCGAAGCGCCGGATGAATTCCACCGAGGCGCCGTTGAAGGCGTAGATGTTCTGGTCGTCGTCGCCCACGGCGAACACGGTGAGCTTGCCGTCGTCGTCGTCAAGGGTACGGCCGGCCAGCGCCGAGATCAGTTCGTACTGGTCCGCGGCGACGTCCTGGTACTCGTCCACCAGGATCCAGCGGAAACCGGCCAGGAGCCGGACGCGCTGCTCGTCGGCGTCTTCGGGCGGAACCCCTTGGCCGCGCAGGAGGTCCACCGCCCGGCGCAAGACCTCCCGGAAGGACGCGTCGTCGGGACGCTCGGCGCGTCCGGTGAAGCTGGCTCCGGTCAAGCGCATGGCCAGGGCGTGACAGGTGAGCACGGTCACGCCGCGCGCGTCCGCGCCGATCAGCTCCCCGAGGCGGCGGCGGATGTCCACGGCCGCGTGCCGGTTGTAGGCGAGTGCCAGGATGCCGCGGGCGGTCTCGCGCCGCGCGCGGATGAGATAGGCGATGCGGTGGACCAGCACCCGGGTCTTGCCGGAGCCGGGACCGGCGAGCACCAGCACGTTCGTCTGCTCGCGGTCGTCGGCCACGATGCGCTGCTGGACGGGGTGCTTGAGGTCCTCGACGATGGCCCTCCACGACTCCGGCGTGGTCTGTCTCCCGATCTCGCGGGCGCGTCCGGGCAGCCAGCGTTGGAGGAACGCATCCTGCTTCATGGCGAAGTAGTCCAGCGCCATCCGGGTCGCCTCGGCCACGGCCGCCAGTCCGCGCTCGGCGAACTCCACCATCACGTGGACCTGCAGCACCTGTCCGCGGTAGTGAAGCGCCAACGGTGTGAAGTCGGCGTTGGTGAAGCCCCGCCGCTCCCGCTGCAGGTGGATGGTCATGGCGGGGCGGAATACCGTCAATCCCTTGTTGAGGCGGATGACCTCCAGCTCATGCAGCCACAGCAGGGCGCGGTCCAGCAGCCTGGCCGGGTGGCGGACTCGGCTCTTGATCTCCAGGTCGGATACCAGGGCGTGGGTGAGCCGGCCCAACGTGGTCTCCGCCAGAAGGTCCGTGCCGCGGGTGCCTTGTGGAAGACAGTCCAGGAGGTGCTGGAGCAGGAGCTTGGCGCCGTCGCGCCGGATGCGCGCGGTCTCCTCCAGCGCTTCCCATTCGCGATGCAGCGTCACCCGGGCGATCTCGGAGTCGAGCTTGCGCGCGGTGAGGCTGCCGGCGGCGCCGTCCTCGCCGCGGCCGTCGTAGGCGATGCCGCGGAGGATACGCCACAGCCGCTCCGGCAGGGAGCCGGTCAAGCCCTCGTCCCGTAGCACCTGGGACGCCACGCGCAAGTGCAGCGTCGACGTGTCGTCCTTGCCCAGGTCCGGCGCCGCCTCGCGCATGTGCCGGATCAGCGCGACCTCCAGTTCGGTCGCCGCCTCCAGACGCTTCAAGGAAGAGTGCTCCACGCCCGCGTGAACGAACGCGGTCAAGGACGTGTCGTTGCTGGCGATGCCGAAGCGTTCCAGGTCGTAGAGGGCGTGGCGCACGCCCTCGGGGCTGAGTCCGGACACGCCCATCAGTTCGTCGGTGGACAAGCCCTCGTCCGGCCTGGCGTCGATCAACGCCGCGGCCACGCGTTCCAACTGGTCGCCATAGGCCGCCGCGATGGACGCGCGCCGGAGACGCTCGCGCACCTCCTCCGCCGACCGAACCCGCAGCGACGAAGGGAACACCTGCACGCGGTTCTCTTCCCGCGTGAGCAACTGGGTCTCCTCCAGCCAGGCGACGGCGGTGCGCACGCGGGTGTCGTCGGTGGCGGAGTCACGCTCGAACACCTGTTCTTCGTCCTCGCCGAGGATCTCGCCCGCGGTGGCTACCACCTCCCCGCCCATGCGCTTCTTCCGGTCCAGGTTGCGCAGTGCCCGAAGGATGCCGTGGATCTCCGCGCGCGTCAGGCGCGAACGCGCCGACATGCCGAACTGCCGCTCCACGTCCTCGGCCGAGTACAGCAGCACGCAGCGCGCCGCGGCCCGGTCGCGTCCGGCGCGGCCGGCCTCCTGGAGGTAGTTCTCCAGCGAGCCCGGGATGTCGGCGTGGATCACCAGGCGCACGTCGGGCTTGTCGATGCCCATGCCGAAGGCATTGGTGGCGGCGATGGTGCGCAGGTCGCCGTCGATGAAGCGCCGCTGCACGTCCTTCTTGGTCTCGGGCGAGAGCCCCGCGTGGAAATGGTCCGCGGCGACGCCCTTGAGTTGCAGGAACGCCGCCACCTCTTCGCTCTGCCGCCGCGTGGCGCAATAGATGATGGCGCCGCCGGGGGCGTCCGGCGGCAGGTGCCAGGTCAGCACCTGGTGGATGTCGGGGAACTTCGCGCCGCCGGAGGTGGGCATGACCTCGAAGGTCAGGTTGGAGCGCTCGACGCCGCCGTTGATGACCGCCAGCTCGATGCCGAGCCGGTCGCGGAAGTGGCGGGTGATGTCGCCCACGACATCGGGCTTGGCCGTGGCCGTGAGGCACAGCACCGGCGGCGGCTCGCCGTCGGCCCTCTCCTTGATGAAGCGGCCCACGTAGAGGTAGTCGGGGCGGAAGTCGTGTCCCCAGCGCGACAGGCAGTGAGCCTCGTCCAGCACCCAGGCGCCGATCTCCCGCTGGCCGAGGGCGCGGCGCAGGGAGGGCGCCCGGAGCTGTTCGGGCGAGCAGAGCAGGATGCCCGCGTCCCCCAGCCGCACCCGGTCCAGCGCGTCGGCCCGCTCGGGCATGGACAGCAGGCCGTTGACCGCCACGCAGCAGGTGATGCCGCGTGCCTCGAGTCCCGCCACCTGGTCCGCCATCAGCGCCACCAGGGGCGAGATCACCACGGTCAGCGCACCGGTCTTGTCGTAACGCGACAGCGCCGGGATCTGGTAGCACAGCGACTTGCCCGTGCCCGTGGGAAGGATCCCGAGCACGTGCCGGCCGGCCATGGACGCCTCGACGATGGTGCGCTGCATCGGCCGCCCCGCGTCGTCCACGGGTTCGGGCCGGAAGTCGGTGAAGCCGAACCAGCGCTTGAGCTCCTTGCGCGGGTCGTGGCGTTCCCGGCACCAGCCGCACGCCGGCTCCGTGCAGGCCGTGTCCCGCAGCCGCCGCACCAGCCACCCCGCCTCCGGGAACTGGTGGCGCACCCAGGGGGGCATGACCGAATTGCCGCCGGCCACCGAAAGCCACGCCAGTGCATAGGCCAAAGACCAGCGGGAGCGGGCCGTCGCCGCCGCATCCCGGGCGTGGGCGTGTTCGTCGGACTGTGCTCCCACCACCTCGTCCGCCTGGACGGCGCAGCCGGCGCCCTCGAACCGCCTCCGGATGGCCGCGTGCGCTTCCGCGTCCGAAGGGCGGCCCGCGTTGTCGCGGAAATCCGAGAAGACCACGTCCAGCGCCCGGTCGGCGCCCTTCGGCGACGGTGTGACGAGCCAGTGCCACGCCGTCAGGAGATCGGCGTCCGCCTTCCGGAGCGCGCTTCGCTGGTCGCCGAACACCTGCAATGCCAGGCGGGCGTCCAGTTCGGGATCGTTCAACTGCCGGCGCCGCAGCCCGCCGTCCTGGTAGTGCTTTACGAGGTGGTGATAGGGGTTCCGCGGGAACGCCAGCGGGTTGAGGCGCAACGTGTCCACCGGGGGCAGCCCGAGGAGTCGCAGGCCGGGCTTCGCGGCCCGCAGATGGGGCAGGTCGAAGGCGATCAGGTTGTGTCCGAGAAGGAAGGATGCGCCGTCGGTGAATACATCGAGCCTGTCGAGGGCCGAGTCGAGGCCGCCGCCGGAATGGGTCAGCGGGCGTCCGGTATCCGTGCGGATCGCACCGAAGGCGTGAATGGTCCCGCTCTTCTTGCCGACCTCCAGGTCCAGAGCGAGGCAGCGAAAGAGGAAGGGATCCATACGGTTCATTTTCGTATCAATATTCTATTATCGTATCAATGCCGACGACCTCGGACTCGACCTGCGTGTTGTTCCACCGGGCACGCAGGCTGCCCACCCGTGCCAGTCCTGGTTCTTCAACAGCCTGCCCGTGTCACCCGAAGAATCGGCCGGACAGTACGCTCGGTCAGAAGCTCAACGAGATGTCGCGGTGGCGCGACAGGCAGGCGGCCACTTCTTTGGCCATCGGGGTCGGCAGCCGCTCGAGCTGCCGGATGCCGATGGTGTCACGCAGGGCGTGCTCGTACTCGGCCAGACCAGGGTCGAGGTCTCGGGCGGCGCGCGTGCGCCATTCGATCTCGCGCTCCAACCGGGCCAGCGCCTCGCCCAGCCGTTTCTCGGCGCGCTGGCGGCCGGACGCGCCCCGCCTCAGGTCGGAACGCGCCTTCGAGAGGGCGTCCCGCAAGTCGTGGGTTCCGGGAACCGTTCGCAGCGAGCGCTCGGCGTCGCGGATCGCCGAACCCGCCTGTTGGGCGGGTTGCGTGGTCACCATCTCCGGCAGTGCCCTGAGGCCCGCGCCGGCGGCTTCCAGCTCCGGCACCTTGGCAAGCATCTCGCGTACCGTGAGCACGGAGGAAGCGGCATCGTCGACATTGCGCCGGTAGTTGCGCCGGGCGGTGTTCTCCTTCTTCTCGAGTGCCAGGTAACGCTTGTGCAACTCCTTCTCGCCCTCGGGGCGCGTCGCCTCCACTTCGGCCCTCCGCTTCGTCAGCTCCTCGACCTCGTGGCGCAACGGCGCCACCACCTCGGGGTCGGCATCGCGTCCCAGCCGCCGGATGGTGGTGCGGATCTCGCGGACCTCGCGGTCGATGCGCCGTTCGTCCGCGTTGATGCGCCGGACCACGGCATGGGTGGACTTGTAGGTCTCGCCGAAGGCGCTTCGTTCCGCGTCGGTGCGGCGCACTTCCGCAACCAGGTCGAAGGTCCGGGCCGCCTTCTCCATGCCGCTCGTCAGGCTTCGGCGCAGCTTGTCCGGCAGATAGCTCGTATCGAGGCCCCGCGCGGTCCGGATGCTCGCGCGTATGGCGTCGCCGTCGCGGTCGTAGATCTCGAAGAGATTCTGTTCCAGGCAGCGCTGGAGGCGCGGGTTCCGGGGCGGCGGCGCGGTCTCGCCGGTGAGGGAGGTGCGCGCCGGCAGGTAGTTCACCAGGGGAGGATAGAACCCGACGATGCCCAGGGCCACGAGTTGCAGCACGATGAACGCCACCACACCACGGTAGATGTCCGTGGTCAGCACCGAGGGCGGTGCGACGCCGCGCAGATAAAACAAGGCGAAACCGAACGGCGGCGTCAGGAAGGACGTCTGCATGTTCACGCCGATCATGACGCCGAGCCACACGGCGGTGATGTTGGCGGAGGGATCCGACAGCAGGATGGGCGCCACGATGGGCACCACCACCACGGCGATCTCGATGAAGTCGAGGAAGAAGCCGAGAACGAAGATCACCGCCATGACCACGATGAACTGGGTCCAGAAACCGCCGGGCAGGGTGGTCAGGAACTCCTTCACCAGTTCCTCGCCGCCGAAGCCCCGGAAGGCCGCCGTGAGCATCGCCGCGCCCAGCAGGATGATGAAGACCATGGCCGTGGTCTTGGCGGTCTCCACCATGACGCCCGCGAGCATGTTCTCCGTGCGGTAGGCGCGCCAGCCGCTCCATGCCACGGAGACCAACAGTCCGGCCACCGCGATGGCCGCGGCCGTCACGCCCACGGCCTCGGATACGCTGTGGATGGTGCGTATGTTCAGGTCCACGGTGGCCAGCAGGACGAACAGGGCGATGAGGGAGACGCCCGCGATGATGGCCGGCGTGTAGGATCCGCGCTGTCCTTCGGTCAGGCGGTAGCCCGCCATGATGGTGGCGCCCACCGCGCCGATGGCGCCGGCCTGGTTGACGGTGGCGATGCCGGCGATGATGGAGCCGAGCACCGCCAGGATCAGCGCCAGGGGCGGCACCAGCGCCAGCACCACCCGGACGGCGAACTGACGGTCGAAGCGCCCTTCCAAGGGGATGGCGGGAGCCATGCTCGGCCGTATCAGCGCCACCGCGAGAATGTACATGACGTACAGGCCCACCAGCACCAGTCCGGGAACGATGGCGCCCAGGAACATGTCGCCCGCGCTGGCCGAGGTGATGTCGAACTCCGTGGGCATGACGAAGTTGCCGGTGGCCGCCTTGTAGTCCACCTGCCGCAGCGTGCTGGCCTGGTCGGTGGCGTTGGAGAGCTGGTCGGCCAGGATGATGAGCACGACGGAAGGCGGAATGATCTGCCCCAGGGTGCCGGCCGCGGAGATGGTGCCGGTGGCGAGTTGGCGCGAGTAGCCGTTGCGCAGCATGGCGGGCAGGGAGATGAGCCCCATGGCCACCACGGTGGCGCCGAGAATGCCGGTGGTGGCGGCGAGCAGCGCCCCCACCAGTACCACCGAGATGCCGAGGCCGCCCGGGATCGGTCCGAACAGGCGCGCCATGGTCACCAGCAGGTCCTCGGCGATCTTGGAGCGCTGCAGCATGATGCCCATGAACACGAACAGCGGCACCGCGATGATGGTGTCGCGTTCCACCTCCCAGTAGACGCCGCGGAAGTTGGTCACGCCGGCGGTGAGCCACTGGACCGGGCCGTCCTGGGCGAAGAAGGAATGGGTGTCGCCGGTGAAGATGTAGCCGGTGAGCGCCGCCAGCCCGATTGTCAGGATGGCCGAGCCGGGCAGCGCGAAGGCCACCGGGAAACCGGAGGCCAGCGCCGTGGCCATGGCCAGGACCAACAGTGCGAGGAAGAGGGATTCCACTTCAGGACGGCTCGGGTGTCGGGTGGTTCGCGGCCTGCCCGCGCAGCACCGCCATGGCATCCAGGAAGTACGCCAGGAACTGCGTCATCATGGAGACGGCGTACACGGCGAGGAATCCCGCCATCAGGTACTTGACGTAGAGGCCGAAGCCGCTCTGGGAAGTCTCGAAGTAGAGCAGCGGACTGTTGATGACGGAGGCTTGGCCCGACATCCCGACACCCAGGATGGTCCAGCACAGTGGCACGCCTAGAACCATGGAGCCCCACGCGTTCACCAGGGCCTTGCGCTTTTCGCTGAAGTGGGTGAACAGGACGTCCACGCGTACGTGGCCCCCGGCGACCAGGGTGTGGGCGCTGGCGAACAGGAACAGCGCGGCGTACCAGAAACGCACCAAGTCGCCCATGAAGGCCTGCTCGTAGGAAAAGATGAAGCGGGCGATTACGATCTGAAACTCTGCCACCACCACGAGGAGCGAGAGCCAGATGAAGTCCAGCCCGCGCTTGAAGCAGGCGACTGCGGCCCCGGCCAGGATCAGCGGTATGTGGACGTAGGTGCCCCGGAAGCTCGGGACTCCCAGCTTCTGACCCAGCGTCTCGCCCAGCACCGCGGGCAGCAAGCCTTCCACGCGCAGGAACGAGATGACCCCGTCGACGATGCCGATGAGGAATGTCGCCCAGAAGGCGGTGGCGATGATGTACGTGGTGACCGCCTTGAGCAGCGCGGCGTCCGACGCGAAGGCGCGTTCGCGGGTCCTGAGCGCGAGGACGAAGATGACGGCCACCGTAAGGACGTAGCTGGCGAGTTGCAGCCACGCCTGGAAGATCACCGCTCCGCCGAGCGGCGCTTCTGTCCCGACCCCGAAGACGCGCGCCGGTCCGGGCCAGCCCTGCCAGAAGTCGAGATAGTTGTTGAAGAGGAAGACGAAGGTCAAGGCCGCCAGCGACAGGGCCAACGCGCGGTAGAGTGCATCCGCCGTGCCGTGCCGTCCCCCGCCCGCGTCCGCCCGAGACGTTGTCACCGTGGAAACCCGTAGCGGCTTGTAGTCCGATGGGGCGGCTCCCGGTGCGGAGCCGCCCGTCGTTCCTTATCTCTAGGTGCCCAGCACGCGGTTGCGCTGTGCCACGTACGCCTGGTCGGAGACGTTCGACCAGCCGCCGACTTCTCGCCGGGACTTGTCGAAGCTCTCGTGAATGCGCTTGGCGAGGGCGCTGTGTTGCACCACGCCGTCGAAGACTTCCTGGGCGGCCTTTCCGAAGGAATCGTAGATCTCGTCGTTGAACTTGCGGACCTGGACTCCCTGATCGCGGGTGAGCCGCGCAAGCGCCGCGCCGTTCTTGGCGTTGTATTCGGACATCATGACGTCGTTCTCCGTCGACGCCGCCGCCTCGATCAGCGCCTGGTCCGATTTCGACAACGATTCCCAGAACTTCTTGTTGAAGCCGGCCGACAGCATGGAGCCGGGTTCGTGCATGCCCGGATAATAATAGTACTTGGCGGCCTCGTAGAACTTCATGACTTCGTCGTTCCACGGCCCCACCCATTCGGTGGCGTCGATGGCGCCCGACACGAGGTTCTCGTAGATCTGGCCGCCCGGCAGGGACACCGGCGAGGCGCCGAGCTTAGCCATGACGTCGCCGCCCAGGCCGGGGATGCGCATCTTGAGGCCCTTGAGGTCCTCGGCGCTGTTGATCTCTTTGCGGAACCACCCGCCCATCTGGACACCGGTGTTGCCGCACATGAGGCCCTTGAGTCCGAACTCGCCGGCCAACTCGTCCCAGAGCTCCTGCCCTCCGCCGAAGCGGATCCAGGCGTTCATCTCGGTGTACGTGAGGCCGAAGGGCACGGCGGTAAAGTAGGCCCAGCCGGGATGCTTGCCTTTCCAGTAGTAGTCGGCCGCATGATAGGCCTGCGCGTTGCCCGACGCCACCTCGTCAAAGGAGTCGAAGGCGCCGACGCGCTCGCCCGCGGCGAAGTAGCTTACCTGGATGCGACCGTCGCTCATGTCCTGGACGCGCTTGGCGAAGCGTTGCGCCCCGGTCCCGAGACCGGGAAAGTCGCGTGGCCAGGTCGTCACGACGGCGATCTCGATGCGGTCCTTCACGATGGCCGGCGCCGCAGGCTGTTTGGCCACGGGCGCCGGCGCTGGTGGCGCTTCTTGCTGGCTCGACATGTAGGCCGCGGTTGCACCCGCGCCCACCACCACGCCGACTGCTGCCCCGGTGAGAAAGTCACGACGATTCATGGATCCCCTCCAGTGAGTGAATTTGTTGGTCTGACGGATCGTTGGTCGACTCGCCCCTTACGAACCCACGCGCGACGACCCAGCCAGACTCGTGCAGGCGAAAAGCCTGCCACGCCACGACACTAGTCACCAATACTACGACGAGCAACGTTCCAACGCAACGGAATTGTTGGGGGAGTTGTCGAAATGTGATGTGACACTCCGCGCCGTCAAGCGCGTTCCCTGACGCTGCTCACGAGTACTCCGAACACCGCGAACGCCACTCCCGACCCCAGCAGCATCGCCAGCGTCATGCTGTCCAGCCAGGTGATGAGCTGTCCCATGGCCACCGGCGTGGTGAGGGCGGCGACGTAGTGCATGGACATGATGAGGCCGCTGGCGGCGCCTACCCGGCCCTCGGCGACGGTGTCCTGGGCCAGCGCCACCACCAGCGAGGGGATCGGTGACTTGCACAGGCCCAGGAGACAGATGCCCGCGGCCAGGGCCAGCGCATGGGCAAGCCATCCGTAGACCATCAGCACCACCAGCACGCCCGGGAAGGCCCCCATCAGGATGATGCGCTTCCGGCCCATCCTGTCGGACAGCATCCCCAGCCCCATGGCCCCGAGAATGGGGGTGGCGCCCCAGGCCGCCATCACCAGGCCCGCCTCGTCGAGCGTCAGCCGGACGGTCTCGCGCAGGAACGTGGGTGTCCAGGAGGAGGTGATCCAGAACACGGACCCGCCGAAGAACTGCGCCGCCGCCAGAAGGTACATGTTACGGTTCATCACCGGCGGTCGCCGGGCGTCGGCCGCATGAGGAGCGGTGCGGGCCCGGGCGGGTTCGCGGATGCGCAGCCACTGGACCAACGCGATGGTGGCGGCGATGCAGCCCACCGTGGCGGTGGCGCCGCGCCAGCCGAAGCGCTGGATGATGGCCGCGGCCACCAAGGGGCCGCTGACGCTGCCGAGGCCGTAGGTGCCGGAGAGGAGGCCCATTCCGAACCCTCGTCTCGAGGGCAGGAGATCGGATACCAGGGACAGGACCGAGGCGGTGATGATGCCGTATCCCAGGCCGGCCAACGCCAGGAAGGCGATCGTGGCCCCGTAGCTCTGGGCCGTCGATACGAGACCGAATCCAAGGCCCAGGGAGAACCCGCCGGCGACCAGCACCCTGCGCCGGCCGAGACTGTCGGACAGCCGCCCGGCCGACCAGCTCGCGCACGCCGCGACCACGAAGATGGCGGTGAAAAGAGTACCCGCCCACACCTCCGAGAGATGGAGGCTGGCCCGGATTTCCGGCAGGCCTATCCCCATCACCGCCACTACCATTGCCGGGCCCACGGCGGAGAGGGCCGCAACCAGTACGGACCCCCAGTCGGTCCGGCTGGACTCGGGAGTCGCGGCGGCCGGCACGGGTCAGAGGTCCCGGCGTGGCGGAGGAACCGGCCCCGCAGCGAGCGGGGCCGGACAAAGGGAGGAGACGATCAAGCTAATGGCCGGGACACTACGCGCCGAGGGCGATCTCGTTGATGCACGGGAGCCCGCTGGCCACCGTGCGGCAACTCGAGCCTTCGACGATCATGATCTCGCCTTCCGACGTGGCGGCGATGA
Source organism: Deltaproteobacteria bacterium (assembly GCA_026712905.1). NCBI lineage: Bacteria > Pseudomonadati > Myxococcota > Myxococcia > Deltaproteobacteria bacterium. The sequence goes on along the minus strand of JAPOPM010000154.1, from coordinate 8,085 downwards.
TGCCGGGACCGTCGGGGTCGGGCACGGTGTCCATGATGCCGCCGGGCAAGTCCTCGGCCACGGTCTTCCATCCGGAGGCGTCGTGCTCGCTGCGCAGGATGGCCGCGCTGGCCCGCACCTTGCGCACCCAGGTGTTGGGCCGGCCCAGCGTCACTCCGACATACAGGCTGCCGTCATCCGTCTCGGTGACGGTGGTGCCGTAGGTGCGGACGTCGGACGGCGTAATCTCGTCCCAGTGGCCGGCGCGGTCGCGGCTGCGAAAGATCCCCTCGCCGCAGGCCGCCACCACCATCTCCGGCTCGTGCTTGCAGTGGTGCAGTTGATGGATGTCGCGGTCCCACAGGCCTTCGTTGGCCGTGTGCCAGTCCGCGCCGTTGTCGTCGCTCACCAGCAGGCCGCCCACCTCGATGCCGGCGTAGAGCCGTGAGGGCGAGGCAGGGTCGCCGGTGAGATAACGGGTGCGCGGCGCCTGGGCCGGGTTCGGCGGAAAGACGCCGCAAGAGCCGCCCTCGCGCACTCCCGGCAACTCCTCCCACCCCTTGCCGGGAGCGCCGTGGAACAGCGCCGCCGGCCGCGTGCCGACGTACAGCGAACCCGGCAACGCCCACAGCGAGAAGATGTCGAGATGCGGGACGTTGGGGCTGGACCGTGTCCAGCTCTCGCCGCCGTCGTGGCTGTAGAACAGCCCCGAGTGCTCGGTGCCGCCGTAAACCGTCCGCGGATCTTCGGGGTCCACGGCGATACAGCTCAGGTTCCAGAACGTCAGGTCCCGTGCCACCTGATTCCAGGAATCGCCGTTCTTCTCGAAGCGGTACCACCCGGAATGGGTCATGACGTGCAGCGCCTTCGTGTGACCGTTCGTATCGCTCATTGGCGGTCTCCTCCCGTGGGTTGGGATGTGAAGTGGACAGAGTATGCGTGGCGACAAGCTAGCCGAGCACTACCAGTCTTGCCGCGGGAGTGTCAAGCTCGCTCGCGCCCGTCAGGCGTCCGCCAGCAGCGGGTTCAGCGTGCGAAAGAACTCGCCGATTTCGCCCTGGTGGCTGTAGTCCGCCAGGGGTTCGATGTGGGTGGGTTCGCGGTTGACGATGGCGAGGAGCGCGCCGGCCTGTTTGGCGATGACGGGGAAGGACGCCGCGGGCTGGACCACGAGGGACGAGCCGACGACGATGAAGATCTCCGCCGCCTCGCTCCAGATCTGGGCCTGGCTCATGGCCGCCTGGGGCATGGCCTGGCCGAAGGAGATGGTGCCGGTCTTGAGCAGGCCGTCGCACGCGTCGCAGCGCGGCGACGTGAAGGTTTCCCCGAGGCTCGCGAGAACCTCGTCAGGGTCGAAGAGCTTGCCGCAGCCCAGGCACACCACAGTGCGGTCCGAGCCGTGCAACTCGACGATCTTCTCGTCCGACACGCCGCCCCGGCTGTGCAGGCCGTCGATGTTCTGGGTGATGAGGCCCAAGAGCTTGCCGCGCTTCTCAAGGTCGCCGATGGAGGTGTGGCCGATGTTGGGCGTCACGTCCTTGTAGAGCTGGTAGCTTTCCTTCTTGCGCTGCCACGCCTGGACGCGCGCCTCCTCGCTGCTGACGAACTCGTCGTAGTAGACCGGCCGCATGCGGCTCCACTTGCCGCCCGGGCTTCTGAAGTCGGGAATGCCGGACTCGGTGCTGATGCCCGCGCCGGTGAAGAAGACGATGTCCGTGGCGCGGCGGAGTCTTGCGGCGAATTCGTCGAGGTCCATCAGCGTCCTTCCTTCGAGTCGGGCGGTCCGCCCGGGTGTCCTGTCGCCGGTCAGTCGCCGAGGAGCCGCGTCGTCATGTGGCGGATGTGGTCCTGCCCGCCGAAGAACACGGCCAGGACACGCACGCTCCGGAGTTCGTCGTCGACATCGAACCAGTAGATCGCCCGTTCGATGGGCAAGTGCCGCACGCCCGGCAGGAGATCGTCGTGGCGCTGGCCCCGGTGGGGCATGGCCGATATGCTGTCTGTCGCCGCGCGGATCTCCCGTATCCGTGCCTCCGCATGATCGAGTGCGCTCTCCAGGTTTTCGCCGAAACCGACGTAGCTGTCGAAAAGATGGTCGAAGATCAGTCCGAAATCGCGTTCCGCGTCGGCCGAGAACTCAAGACGATACGCCATGTGCCCGGCGCTTGCGTGAAAACATCTCCGCCAACGTGCCGTCCATCCGTTCCGCGCTGACGAAGGTACCGGCGCGACGGCGGGTGAGAACTTCCCGCAACGCCGCAAGCTCCAGCTCTTCGGCGTCCATACGCTGGCGGAGCATGTCCACACCTTGCTGGAGTACAGCGCTGAGACTGGCGTAGCGGCCGCTCTCCACCAGTGTCCTGGCGAAGGCATGCTGCTCGTCGGTGAGGGATATGGATGACTTGACAGCCACGAAGGGTCTCCTTTACCCGCAAGGTGCCACTTGGTAGCACCGATGTCAACGGCGCGTTGCTCCGTACGGTACGTTGACTCGGTCCGTGCGGGGCGATAAGGCATGGTTGCAGGGCAAGCCGGGTGCCGGCGGGACGCGCGAGGGGCTACAACGGACATGAAACTCGTCAGACGATCGAGGCAGGGAAGGTAATCAATGGCGACAGGCAATATCGTGGGCGTGTCCACCCCCCGGGTGGAGGGTGTGGGCAAGGTGACGGGCGAGGCGGTCTACGCGGTGGACGTGACCCTGCCGGACATGCTGTGGGGCAAGGTGCTGCGCAGCCCGGTTCCTTACGGAAAGATCAAGCGCATCGACACGAGCCGGGCGGAGCAGGTGCCGGGCGTCCGGGCGGTGGTCACGAGCGCGGACGTGGCCGGGCTCAAGATCGGCCGGCGGCTGCGCGACATGCCGATCCTGGCCGAGGACGTGGTGCGCTTCGTGGGCGAGAAGGTGGCGGCGGTGGCCGCAGACAGCGAGGAGGCGGCGGAACGGGCGGCGGAACTGATCGAGGTGGAGTACGAGGACCTGGAGCCCTTGCTGGACCCGCTGGAGGCGGTGAAGCCCTCGGCGCCGCTGCTCCACCCCGACGTCGTGAACTACGACGGTCTCATGGCGCCGCTGGAAGAGCCCACCAACACCTTCGTGTACCTGTCCTGGGGCAAGGGCGACATCGAGCAGGGCTTCGCCGAGTCCGATGTCATCGTGGAGAACACGTTCTACACGCAGTCCCAGCACCAGGGCTACATCGAGCCGCATTCCTGCGTGGTGGACGTGAAGGAGGCGGGGAACGCGGATATCTGGGCGTGCAGCAAGACGCCGTTCGCCCTGCGCCAGCAGATCGCCAAGGCCCTGGAGGTGCCGTTCGAGAGCCTGATGGTGCACCCCTGCTACATCGGCGGCGACTTCGGCGGCAAGGGCGACTTCATGGACGTGGCCGTGGCCTATGTGCTGTCGCGCAAGAGCGGGCGCCCGGTGAAGATGGTGATGGACTACGACGAGGAACTCATGGCCGGGAACCCGCGCCACGCCTGCACCATCAAGGTGCGCACCGGGGTCAAGCGCGACGGCCGCATCATGGCGCACCACCTCGACTTCATCTTCGACAGCGGCGCCTACGGCGCGTTCAAGCCCATCGGTTTCCTCTTCGGCGCCCAGGAAGCGGGCGGTCCGTACAACATGCCGCACCACCTGAGCGAGGAGCGGGTGGTGTACACCAACAAGATCCCGTGCGGCCACATGCGCGCGCCCGGGGACCCGCAGGGCTTCTTCGCCACCGAGAGCCAGATGGACGCGGTGGCCAGGGAGCTGGGCCTGGACCCGGTGGAGTTCCGCCGGATCAACCTGATGCACGACGGCGACGAGTCGCCCACCGGCCACGTGATGCATCACATCAAGACGGAGGAGACCCTGGATCTGGCCCTCGTGGAGTCCGGCTACCGCGCTCCCAAGGGCCCCACCACCGGACGGGGCGTGGCCGTGGCCCAGTGGCTGCCCCTCGGGGGCGAGTGCTACGCCTTCGTGACCATCGACACGGCCGGGGCCATCACGGTTTCGTGCGCGGCCATGGACCAGGGCAGCGGCACCTACACGGTGCTGCGGCAACTGGTGGCGCAGGAGCTCCAGGTGCCGCTGGAGTCCGTCAACCTGGAGACCCTGGACTCCACCCAGGTGGAGAAGGACCAAGGCCTGGGCGGCAGCCGCGGTACCCGCATCTACGGCAACGCCGCCTGGTTCGCGGTGACGGCGGTGAAGGAGGAGCTGCTGCGGATCGCCGCCGAGGCCATGGGAACGGAGGCGGCCAGGCTGGCCCTGGCCGAGGGCGGCGTGACCCAGCTCGATGCCGAACGGCGCATGACCTACGCCGAGATCGCCCGGGCCAAGGGCGCCGAGATCCGCGGCGAGGGGTACTACAACGACACCACCATGGGTCCCGAGGCGTCCATGTGCGCCCAGGTGGTGGAGGTGGATGTGGATCCCGAGACCGGACAGGTGCGGCTCGACAAGGTCACCGTGGCGCTCAACACCGGTACCATCATCAACCCGCTGCTGCACCAGGGCCAGATCGACGGCGGCATCGTCATGGCGGTGGGCTACGCGCTCATGGAGGAGGTGCTGTTCGACGACGGCAAGGTCACCACCGCCAACCTGGGCGACTACAAGATCCCCACCATACGGGACGTGCCCGAGCTGCGTACCGCCCTGATCCAGTCCGACACCGGCAGCGGCCCCTACAACAGCATGAGCATCGGCGAGACCCCCGTCATCCCGTTCGCCGCCGCGGTGGCCAACGCCGTCGCCGACGCCACCGGCGCGCGCATCCATTCGCTGCCGATCACGGCGGAGAAGGTCCAGTCGAGGATGTCCCGATCGGGCACGCCGGCCACCGGAACCGGCCAAGGCCTGGACAGTGTAGTGTGAAGCCGGTCAAGAGGCAGGGCCCCCGCTTCGCCGGCTTCATGTCCACCTGGTGGGTCGTGTTCGCCGGCGCCTTCGCGCACGCCGTCAGCACCGGTCTGGCCTACTTCGGCCTGGCCGCCTATTTCCCGTCCTTCGAGCGGGAGTTCGGCTGGAGTCGCACCGCCATCTCCGGCGCCTTCTCCATGGCCCGGGTGGAATCCGGACTGCTGGGTCCGGCCGAAGGGTACATGACCGACCGCCTGGGGCCGAGGCGCGTGATGTACCTGGGCACCGTCATCTGCGCGCTGGGGTTCCTCGGCATGAGCTTCGTGAACTCCCTGCCGATGCTCTACGTCACCATCGTCGTGGGCATCGTGCTGGGTTCCAGCGTCGGATTCTACATCCCCGTGAGCGTGGTGGTGGCGACGCTCTTCCGCGCGCGCCGGAGCCTCGCGTTCGGCATCTTCCGGACCGGACCGGGGCTGTCCGGACTGCTGGTGCCGGTGGTGGGCCTGATGATCGTGTGGTGGGGCTGGCGCGCGGCCTCGGTGGCCTCGGCGGTGATCATCGTGGCCATGGGGTGGCCTCTCGCGCGGGCCATCGGGGGGGCGTATGAGCGCAGTGTCGGCCTCGCGGAGTCACCGCGCGACACCACGGCCCGGGGGGCGGCGGCCAAGGCCCCCGCCCCCGAGATCTCGCTGTCGGTGAAGGAGGTGCTGCGCACCCGTTCGTTCTGGTTCCTCGCCGGGGTCATGGGGCTGCGGCAGATGGTCACCGAGGGCCTCTCGGTCCACTTGGTCATCCTGCTGGTGGACCGGGGGTGGGCGCAGGAAGTGGCGGCCGGACTGCTCGGCGTCTCCGCCCTCATCGGCGTCCCCGCGCGCCTGGCTTTCGGCTGGATGGGGGACTTCATCGAGAAGCGCCTCTTGATGATCGGCCTGCTCGGCACCCTCAGCGTTTCGGTCCTGACCATGGCCATGACCGATTCCTCCACATGGTTCATGGCCGGCCTGGTGATGTACTCGCTCTGCTACGGCGGCCTCGCCTCGCTCCAGGAGCCTATTCGCGCCGACTACTTCGGCGTGCGCCACTTCGCCAGCATCCAGGGCTTCAGCCGCATGTTCGTGACCGCCGGCAGCGTCATGGGGCCCGTCAGCGCCGGCTTCTTCTACGACCTGACCCACAGCTACACGATCCCCCTCGCGATCTTCGCCGGATCCGCGTTCGTGTCCACGGTGCTCATGTTCTTTACGCTGCCGCCGGCACGCGACTCGCGGAGGTAAGGAACGGGGCGCGACGCCCCCAACCGTCTTTCCCGCGAAACAGGCTGTGCTAAAACGGCCGTTTTCCCGGCGGGAAGTTGCAGCACAGTCCGGTTCATTGTACTCGTTGAGGCGATGAGTAAAACGGGATTCAGTGTCCCCAGGGAGGAACGTTACTTCGAAGACTACGTGGCCGGTTCGGTGCACGAGTTCGGCCCTATAAGCCTTGACGAAGACGAGATCATCGACTTCGGCAAGCGGTTCGTGCCGCAGCCATATCACATCGATCGGGAGCTGGCGAAGAAGACCCTTTACAAGGGGCTTATCGCCAGCGGTTGGCACACGGCGGCGGCCATGATGCGGGTCTACTCGGACAACTATCTTTCGGCGGTGGCCAACCTCGGCTCTCCCGGCGTGGACGAGTTGCGCTGGACCAAGCCGGTGCGGCCGGGGGACGAGTTGACGGTGCGGGTGACGGTGCTGGAGACGCGGCGGTCGAGTTCGAAGCCCGACCGGGGCATCGTCAATTCGTTGCTGGAAACCTTGAACCAGGAGGGCGACGTGGTCATGAGCATGAAGATGATCAACTTCATGACCGCCCGCCAGACGTCCGGGTAGCGGGCAGCATGGTGTCCTTCGACCGTGCTTCGCTACGCTCGGGACGCCAATACAACCAACGGAGCGAGGAGAGGCGTGATCTACGACATCGAAATCAACTCCGCGGCGCACTATCCCGCGGCGGACGTGGTGAGCTTGGTGGAGCAGGCGGAGCAGGCCGGTTTCGGCGCGTTCTGGAAGGGCGAGTCCAACAGCACCGATCCCATGGTGCTGATCTCGGCGGCGGCGAGCCGTACCAGCACCATCAAGCTGGGGACGGCCATCTACCACATCTACGGCCGCAGTCCGGTGACCCTGGGGTTGCAGGCCGCGACGCTGCAGGACCTTTCGGGCGGGCGCGTGCTGCTCGGACTCGGGGTGGCCAACAAGGCCATCGCCGGATGGCACGGCGGCGTCTTCGACCGGCCGCTGCGGCGCGCGCGCGAGTACATGGAAATCGTGCGCGCGGTGGTGGCCGGGGAACGCGTCGAGTACGAGGGGGAGATGTACACGACCGGCAAGCGCTTCCAGCTTTCGTGGAAGCCGCGGCACCCGCGGATGCCCGTCTATCTGGCCGGTCTGGGGCCGCAGATGACCCGGCTCGCGGGCAGGATCTCGGACGGGGTCTTCATCAACATGGCGACCGTGGACAAGATCCGCGAGATCGCGGACCGCACCCAGGCGGCCGCCAAGGCCGTGGGGCGCGGTCCGGTGGACGTCATCGGCAAGGTGCGCGTGTCCCTCAACCCCGACCGCGAGGTGGCGCGCTCGAAGCTCCGGCAGGCGCTGACCTTCTACAACATCGCCGACCACTACAGCACCATGCTGCGGGAGCAGGGCTTCGTCGCGGAAGTGGACGCGGTGCAGGAGGCGTTCCGGAGCGGCGGCTTCAAGGCCGCCATGGGCGCCATGAGCGACGACTACATGGACCGGCTGCCGGTGATTCCGGCCACCTCGGTGGAGGAGATCAAGGACCGGCTCGCGCCCTATGTCGAGGCGGGCGCGACGCGGATGGTGGTGCCCTACGTCCCGGTGAGCGAGCCCGTCGCCGAGGACGCGGCACGGTTCATCACGGCTTGGGGAAAGGCATCCGGCTGACGCTCCATTAGGACGTCTACAACCAATTCAACCATCGAAAAGCGAGGAGAACGCATGTGTGATTTCGCAGCAGACGCAGAGGCCGCGGGCATCCTGGTAGGCCGGACCCTCACCGTGGAACGCGTCCGTCAGCTCAACGCCAAGGACTACTTCTACCAGATGCTCAAGGACAACCCCGAGATGCTCAAGATCTATCCGGGCATCGAGGACGACTTGTTGGAGAACGCCATCGACTGCCACATCCACGCGTATCCCGACTTCGTGCACCGCTCCCAGGACATGATCGAGATCGCCATC
>JAPOPM010000153.1 GCA_026712905.1 Deltaproteobacteria bacterium | reverse complement strand
CTGCTGGCGCTGCCGCAGATCGTCCACCATGGCGCGGACGCCGGGCCCTACATCACCGCGGCTATCTCGTTCGCGAAGGATCCGGAGGACGGCACCTGGAACTGCGCCTACAACCGCCTGATGATCATGGGGAAGGACCGGAGCTCCATCCACATCACCGCGTCGAAGCATTTGTGGGAGTTCTACCGAAAGGCGGAAGCCCGGGGTGAGACGCTGCCGGTGGCGTTTGCGGTGGGGGTTCATCCCGCCATCGGCCTGGGAGCGCTGGCCATCGGGTCCATCGACGAAGACGAGCGCGCCATCATGGGCGGCGTCCTCGGGGAGCCGCTGGAGCTGGTGCGCTGCGAGACCTCGGACCTGCTGGTGCCGGCCCATGCCGAGATCATCCTGGAGGGCGAGATCCTGCCCGGCGAGCGCACCCCCGAGGGACCGTTCAGCGAGTTCACGGGCTACAGCCTGGGCGAGCGCCAGCGCGAAGTGGTGCGCTACAACGCCGTGACCATGCGGGAAGGGGCGCTGTTCCACGACATCTCCGTGGCGCAGGTGGACCATCTGCTGCTGTCCACCATCCCCATGGAGGCGAACCTTTACCGCGCCGTGCGCGCCATCGTCCCGTCGGTGAAGGCGGTGCGCGTGCCCGCCCCCTTTAGCTGCTACGTTGCCATCGAGCAGCGCGTCTCCGGGCAGGCGAAGAACGCCATCCTGGCGGTGCTGGGCGCCGACATGTACATCAAGCGCGTGGTGGTGGTGGACCATGACGTCAACGTTTTCGACGACCGGGAGGTGGCGTGGGCGCTGGGCACCCGGTGCCAGGCGGACCGCGACATCACGGTGATCTCCAATACGCGCGGCTCGGACCTCGACCCGTCCACGGACTCGGACGGCTACACCGCCAAGTGGGGCGTCGATGCCACCGCCAAGCCCTCCCTGGCCGAGTACACGCCGCGCAACCGCATTCCGCGCGATGTGCTGGAGCGCATCGACCTGGACAAGCTGGGGCTTTAGTGGCGTGCCCGCGAAGCAGGCTGTGCCCAAACGTCGTCCGGACAAGAATTGGCGCCAACCCCCCCGAATCGTCATTCCCGCGGAAGCGGGAATCCAGGGGTGGTGAGGCGGGGAAACGCCGCTGCAGTGTCCCACCCCCGCCCCTGGATTCCCGCTTCCGCGGGAATGACGATTCGAGCGGGCTCTGCCTCATCGGTTTGGACACAGCCTGGAAGACGGGAATCCAGGGTTGGCCGTGGGGGGCCCGTGGCGCTGTCTCGGCCGCCGCGGCCACCGGATTTTCCGCTTGCGCGGGAACGACGAATGCGGGCGTAGGAACTTGAACCGGAAAGTGACCTTCCCGACACGAAATTTCGTCTGCCTGCTGGAGGACACCGCCGCGCGCTTCCCGGAGAAGCCCGCGCTGGTCTGTCCCGACGAGACGCTCAGCTACCGCGTGCTGCACGAACGCGCCGCGGGGTTTGCGCGGGAACTCGCGGACCGGGGCGTCCGGCCCGGCGACCGGGTGGCGTTGGTGTTGCCCAACCACTGGAGCTTCGCGGCGGCGATGCTGGGCATCTGGAAGCTCGGCGCCACCGCGGTGCCGTTGAGCCCGCTGCTGAAGTCCGAGGAACGGGACGCGATCCTGGCGGACGTGGATGCGGCTTTGGTGGTGGAGCGTTTGGCGGCGCGGACCGGTGTGTGGAGCACGGTGCCGGAAGGGGTCGCGCCGGCCCACTTCGGCTACAGTTCGGGCAGCACCGGCCGGCCCAAGGGCGCCGTGTTCACCCACGCGGCGCTGACCTTCGCGAACCACTCATGGGCCGACATGATGGCGGTGGTGCCGGAAGACGTGGTCTTGTCGGTGCTGCCGTTGCCCCATTCCTTTGGTCTCAACGGTTCCTTGCTGGCTCCGCTGCTCAGGGGCGCCACCGTCGTGCTGCCCGGGGGATTCGCTCCGGACGAGGTGCTCGCCGCCATGCAAGAGCACCGCGTCACCCTGTTCCTGGGCGTGGCCACCATGTTCCGGCGACTGTTGAGCACGCCGGAGTTTGCCGGCGCCGACCTGTCGTCGCTGCGCCTCTCGGTGTCGGGCGCGGCGCCGTGCCCCTGGGACCTCGCTTCGGAGTGGCGCCGCCGCGCCGGCCACCGCATCCTCCGGGGTTACGGCATGACCGAGTTGTTCCGGCCCATCTCGTATCTGGCGTCGGAGCCGGAGGACCGGCCGGAATGCATCGGGCGGGCGGTGCCGGGCGTCGAGGTTCGGGTGGTGGCGGACGCGGGCGCGGAATCCGGGGACGGAGACACGGGCGAACTCCGAATCAGGACTCCAGCCGCGCTGCAAGGGTACTGGAACGATCCGGCCCCGGTGCTGGAGGACGGCTGGTTCCGCACCGGCGATCTCGCCCGGATATCCTCCGGCGGGTTCGTGGAGATCACCGGACGCCTCCGGGAACGCATCCTCCGGGGCGGCTACTCGGTTTTCCCCGAGGAAGTCGAGGCGGTGCTGGCCGAGCACCCGGACGTTGCCGAGGCCGCGGTGATAGGGGTGCCGCATCCGGAACTGGGCGAGGAGGTAGCCGCGTTCGTGGTGGTGAAACCGGGTGCCGGTCCGGGAACCGACACCCTGGCGGCCTACTGCGCGGACCGGCTGGCCCGCTTCAAGTACCCGCGGCACATCCGCCTCGTGTCCGAGTTGCCCAAGGGGGCGACCGGAAAGGTCGTGAAGGCGGAGCTGTTGAGGCGTTGGCGGGCGACTACTTCTTCGTCTGACCGACCAGGAAGGACAGGCTCTCCCTGACCTCCGGCGGCATGTTGAGGATTCCGTCCACGAGCCTCTTCACTTCCGGACCCGACACGGGGGTGACAACGAGCTTGGCCTTCTTGGCTTCGGCCAGCATCTGCGGGTCCTTCAGAGTCTTCGCATAGGCCTTCCGCAGGATTTCCAGCCGGTCCTTGGGTGTGCCCGGCGGCAGCGCCAGCATTCTCTGGAACGCCATCTGGAACGCCCATGAGTTGTAGAGCTTGAGGCCTTCCTCGTTCAGCACGTCCTTGAACAGCGGAATCTTCTGGATCTCCGGATCCGGATAGCTGTGGCTGTCGATGACGAAGGGAACCAGTTTCTGGTCGCCCTCGGCGTCCAGCATGCCGCGGGCGGTCACCCTCATGGACTCCCACTGGGAGCAGAAGCCGTCGACCTCTCGTCCTTCCAGCGCCAGCCGTATGGTGGCTGTCCCCCGGTACCCGGTGATGATTTTCAACTTGGTGCCCATGGCCTTGTTGAGAATCGCCGGGATGTCGTGGCCGGTGGAGCCGGCCCGGGTGGCGCCAATCTTGATGGGTTCCTTCGAGTTGATGACGTCCTTCCAGGTGGTCTTGCCGGTGAAGGCCATCATCATGCACACGATCTCGCCCCTGCTGGGGGCGCCGACCCATTCCATCTTGTCGAAGGGCACCGCGCCGGCCTTCTTGTCGCCCAGCGCCGACTGCACGATGAGCGAGTTGTTGAACACCGCGCCGCTGAGGCCGTCGGGCTTGGCGCGCCGGCCGATGTAGTTGGCGGAGATGAGGCTGCCGGCGCCGGTCATGTTCTGAACGAGGGTGGTGGGGTTGCCGGGGACGTACTTGCCGAAGTAGCGGGCGATCAGCCGGGTGTAGGTGTCGTAGCCGCCCCCGGGAGAGAAGCCCACGATGAAGCGGAACGTCTTGCCCTTGTAGAAGTCTTCGGCGTGCCCCTTGGGCGCTGCGAACAGGGTCGCGCCGACGATGATGGCCGCGGCCAGAAAGGATAGACCCTTGCGTGTCATGGATGTCCCTCCGTTTCGGTTTTACCGGCGTTGTCGACGCCGAGCCCCATTGGCTACAGAAGTGGCGCCACCATGTCAAGACGCGCGTTGAGAAACGCACCGGCCGATGTTATGAAGTCACCCACGGAGGTACCCATGGCAGATTCCATCATTCTGTTCACTCAGCCCGGTTGACCGCCTTGTCATCGAGAGAAGGAGTATCTTTCTCAAAAAGGCGTCGATTTCGTGGAGAAGAACATTCGCGAGGACGAGGAGGCCCTGAAGGACCTGCTGGCCCGCGGTTTCCAGAGCACCCCGGTGGTCATCATCGACGGGGAGGCCGTGGTCGGCTTCGACCAGGATCGGATCGACACGCTTCTAGGGCTCTGAGCGGATGGCCGCGCCCGCGGCCCCCGAACCACGACCACTGTTTTCGTCCCGGATCGCCGGGCGTGCGGCCGATCGCGCGCGCGAGGCGCGGGTTTAGGGGTTCGCCCACGTGCCCGGCCGGCGGCTAGGGTTGCGTCGAGCGCTTTTCCTTGAGCGCCTCGACGATCTTTTCCGGCGTGATGGGCAGGTCGTGGATACGTACGCCCACGGCGTCGAATACCGCGTTGGCCACGACCGCGGGCGGCGGGATGATCGGCGGCTCGCCCACGCCCTTGGCGCCCAGCGGCCCCGATGCGCAGGGGTGCTGGATCAGGTGCACTTCCACGGGCGGGGCGTCCAGCACACTGAAGATCTTGTAGTCCAGCAGGTTGGGGTTGTCCATCTTCCCGTCGGTGAAGGTGCAGGCCTCGCTGAGCGCCTGCCCCAGCCCCTGCATGACCCCGCCTTCGATCTGACCACGCACCGATAACGGATTGACCGCGGTGCCGACGTCCTGCGCGGCCACGTAGCGCAGGATGCGCACGTGGCCTGTCTCCGGGTCCACCTCCACCTCGGCCCCGTGGGCGGCCATGGCAGGATGAGGGGTGAGCTGTGATACGGACTGGGTGCTTACGATGGGGCCGCGCGCGTGCTCCAGGGCCAGTTGACCGACTTCGCGCAGCGTCACGGAACGCTCCGGGCTACCCTTGACGAACACCTTGTTGCCGTCGACCTCCAGGTCCCCGGCGTCGGCTTCGAGCTTGTCGGCGGCCACCTGCTGAATCTGCCGCTTCGCCTCCCGAGCCGCCAACAGCACCGCGCCGCCCATGCTCTTGAGCGCTTGGCTGCCCGCGCTGAGGGTGGAATGGGGCGCGAAGTCGGTGTCCGCGGTGCGCACGTGCACGTCGGCCAGGGATACGCCGAGCACTTCCGCGGCGATCTGCGCCAGCGAGGTGCTGGCGCCGCTCAGGTCCACCAGGCCGGTGAGGATGGCGACGGTGCCGTCCTCGTTGAGCTTGACGCCGGCGCTGGACGCCATGCCGCCCACGAGCCAGTGGGCCATGGCCATGCCGCGCCCGACGTTGTTTCGCGGCGGTTTCGGGAGCGCGTTCAGGGCCTCCGCCGCCCGGAGCAGCGTCTCCTTCGCGTGCACGTCGTCGAGCCGGGCGCCGGCGGGGGTCTCGTCCCCGTCCACCATGGCGTTGCGCAACCGCATCTCCACGGGGTCGATGTCCAGCTCCCTGGCGATGATGTCCATCTGCGACTCGGAGGCGAAGGCGAGCTGGGGTCCCGCCGGTCCGCGGTAGGCGCCGCACGTCGCCGTATTGGTGTAGACGCAGTAGCTGTCAATCTTGAGGTTGGGGACGCGGTAGGGGCCCGGCGACCGCACCGCCGCGCCCTGGCTGATCATGACGCCGGAACCGGCCGAGAAACCGGTCCCCAGGACCACCTCGATCTCCCGCGCCGTGATGGTGCCGTCGCGCTTGACCCCGGTCTTGTAGCGCAGGTGGAACGGATGCCGGGGGTTGGTGGTCTGAAAGTCCTCGCTCCGGCTCATGACGATGCGCACCGGGCGCCGCGCCTTGCGCGCCAGGGCCACCGCCGCGGGCTCGACGGTGGGCGACAGCTTGCCGCCGAAGCCGCCGCCGATCTCCGTGGGGATGACGCGGACCTTGGTCATGGGCATCCGCAGGATCTGCGCGATGGCCGCGCGCAAGGGAAACTGGGCCTGGGTGGGCACCCACACCGTGGCCTTGCCCGAGGCGTCGAAGCGCGCCGTGGCGGTGTGCGGCTCGATGTAGGTCTGGTGCACCATGGGCACGTGGAAACGGTGCTCGAAGACCCGGTCGGCCTCGGCGAATCCCCGTTCCACGTCGCCGCGCACGATCTGCTTGTGGCCGCAGATGTTGCCGCGCCGGTCCAGGTCCGGCTGCGACCAGTATTCGGCGTAGTCTTCGTGCAGCAGCGGCGCATCCGGCGCCATGGCCTCCAGTCCGGAGGTGACCGAGGGCAGCACCTCGTAGTCCACCTCGATGAGCCGCGCGGCTTCCTCCGCGGTCTCCTCGTCCACCGCCGCCACCGCGGCGATGCGGTCGCCCGCGTAGCGCGCCTTGGTGGAGGCGAAGTACGCTTCATCGCGGACGAAGCGGCCGTAGCGGATGTCCGGCAAGTCGGCGGCCGTGACCACCGCCCTGACTCCGGGCAAGCGCTCGGCGCGTTCGGTGCGGATGGCCGTAATGCGTGCGTGGGCGTGCGGGCTCAGCACCATCTTGCCGTGGAGGACCCGGCCTCCGGGCGAGACGTCGGCGCCGAACACCGATTGCCCCGTCACCTTCTCGAAGATCTCGACCCTGGGGAGTTCCTGACCGACGACTTTCATGATTCCTTCGCTGCCTCCATGACCGCCTGGATGATGGTACCGTAGCCGGTGCAGCGGCACAGGTTGCCGGCGATGCCGTGGGTCACTTCCTCGCGAGTGGGGGAAGGGTTGCGGTCGAGCAGGGCCTTGCCCGCCATGAGCATGCCCGGCGTGCAATAGCCGCACTGGGCCGCGCCGGCGGCGGCGAAGGTACGCTGCAGCGGGTGCAGCGCCTCACCGTCGGCCAACCCCTCCACGGTCGCCACGCGCCGGCCGTCGGCTTCCGCCGCGAAGATCAGGCAGGCGTCCACCAGCCGCCCGTCGAGGATGACCGAGCAGGCGCCGCATTCCCCCTCGCCGCACCCTTCCTTGGTACCGGTGAGACTCAGGTCGTCGCGCAGGAAGTCCAGCAGCGAACGGGTCACCGGCACTTCTTCCACGTACGGCTCGCCGTTGACGGTTACCGTGATACGAATGCGTGGAGTGTCCATCAAGCCTCGCCTCGCGCGCGCCGGAACGCGCTCCGGATGGCCCGCCGGGTCAACACCCGGACCATCTCCCTGCGATAGTCCGCGCTCGCGCGCACGTCGTCGATGGGCCGGGCGTCGGAGGCGGCGCATTCTCCCGCCTCCTCCACGACGTGCTCGTCCAAACGCGCGCCCGTCAGCCGTTGCTCCGCCGACGCCGAGCGCAGCGGCGTGGGTCCCACAGCTCCCAGCGCGATGCGCGCCTCCGCGACGGTGTCGGGGTCGTCCTCGTCCAGCCGCACGAACGCCGCGCAGTTCACCAGGGCGATGTCCATGGCCGTGCGTACGCAACGCTGGAACGCGCTGCCGGAGCGGGCAGGCCTGGCCGGGACGTGGATGGCCGTCAGAAGCTCGTCGCCTCCCACCGCCGCCCGGCCCGGACCCTGAAACAGTTGTTCCACCGGCATCTCCCGTGTTCCGGCCGCGGCGGCGATCTCCACGGCCGCGCCCAGTGCGATCAGCGGCGTCGCCGTGTCCGCCGCGGGGGAGGCGTTGGCGAGATTGCCCCCGACCGTGGCCCGGTTGCGGGTCTGGATGGAGCCCACCACCCGCGCCGCTTCGGCCAAGGCGTCGTAGTCGCCAACCACCGCCGGCGCGCCCGCGAGCGTTTCCATCACCGCCAAGGCGCCGATGCGCAGGCCGTCTCCGGCGGCCGCGATCTCGTCGAGACCGGGAATCCGCTTAAGGTCCATGATGGTGTCCGGCAGCGCCTGCCGGCGCTCCATCCGGAGAAAGAGATCGGTCCCGCCGGCCAGGGGGACGGCCGCGGGGGTCAGCAGTGCCAGCGCCTCGTCGAGGCGGCGGGGAGTCAGGTAGCGAAAGGGCCGCATGGCGTTAGCGGCCATTCATCGCACTTTTTGTCCGTGGGTGCAAATTCCGGCGCGGCGCTTGTGTCGCTGGATGCTTCGTCTACAATTGGCAGAGTAGCGCCACGGCTTGTTCGAGGAGCGTTTAGAGATCACCGCGGCGAGAACATCGTGCCAACAAGATTGAGGGAGATCGTAACATGATCATCGTCGCGATGGGTGATTCCAGGCAGCGTGGGGAGTGGGGCAGCGGCGTCGACCGCGGTGGATGGTTCACAACGGTGGCGCGGTACTTGGCGGTGTTGCTTCTGATGGCCGCCCCCATCGCGGCCTACGCGGCGCCCCCGGACCTGCAGACACCCGCGCCGGTCATCTATCTCGCCGACAACCTGGACGAGAAGGACAGGCTGGGTTGGTGCATCGACACTGTCGGGAGGGGGTTCGGCGAACGGTTGCATGCCCACTCCTGCAAGCCGCGGGGCGGCGACGTGCAGTTCCGCTACGACAGCGAAGCGCGACGGATCGCTTCGGCCACCTACGACGGCAAGTGCGCCGCACTGACGGCGCCGGCCGCCGCCGGTGTATCGTTGGGACTGGTGGATTGTTCGAAAGACGCGGTCGCCCAGGTCTTCGACTACGATGCCGCGGCGATGGAGTTCCGGCCCGGGGCCGACAAGGCGCTGTGTCTCGTGGCGGGTGGCGCCAGCAGGTCCGCCGGGCCGTTCATGTCCCGGGCTCTCGAGCTCGCTCCGTGTGCCTCCACGGACCCGGCGCGCAAGCAGTGGCGCATCAAGTGAGACAGGGTTCGAAGTCCGGCCGCAAGTGAAGCCCCTGAATGCCCGGCGCCGAAGTCCGGCGCAACCAGTGATGGGTGGATGACGAGCCAAACCAAGACCGGCGCCGGCGGCCGCGGGACCAGCGACAATCCCCGGAACCGTTTCGAGCCCATCGCCTTCGTCCCGGACGATTCGCCCGGCGGGCCGCCGACAACACTTCTCAGGGATACCTCCCGGTCCATCATCGCGTACAATGACAGCCCGGACGTGGGCTTCGACGCCAGCGTCAACCCGTACCGCGGGTGCGAGCACGGCTGCATCTACTGTTACGCGCGGCCCACGCACGAGTACCTGGGTTTCTCGGCCGGCCTGGACTTCGAATCCAGGATTCTGGTGAAGGAGCGCGCCGCGGAGCTCCTGCGGAAGGAACTGTCCTCGAGCCGGTGGAAGCCCCAGGTGGTGGCCATGTGCGGCGTGACCGATCCCTATCAGCCCGTGGAGCGGCGGCTGGAGTTGACCCGCGGCTGCCTCGAGGTGCTGGCCGCGTTCCGAAATCCGGCGGCTGTGGTCACCAAGAACCATCTGGTGACTCGGGACGTGGACGTGCTCGGGGAATTGGCGGCGCGCGACGCCGCGGTCGTATTCCTTTCGGTGACGACGCTGGACCGGGACCTCTGCGGACGCATGGAGCCGCGCGCCTCCCAACCCCATCTTCGTCTGAACGCCATCCGGACCCTCAGGCAGGCGGGCATTCCCGTGGGCGTCATCGTGGCGCCGGTGATTCCGGCCCTCACCGACCATGAGCTGCCGGCGATCCTGGAGGCCGTCGCCGAAGCCGGGGCCACCAGCGCCGGTTACTCGCTGGTGCGCCTGCCCTTCGGCGTCAAGGACCTGTTCGAGCGCTGGCTGGAGGAGAATTATCCCGACCGCAAGGAAAAGGTGCTGAACCGCATCCGCGGGATTCGCGGCGGCAAGCTCAACGACGCGGGCTTCGGGACCCGCATGAAGGGGCAAGGGATCTTCGCCGAGCAGGTCGAGGCGCTGTTTGACGGCGCGTGCCGCAAGCTGGGCCTGTCGCGCAGAAGCTGGAGCCTGTCCACGGCTTCGTTCCGGCGCCCGACCGCTCAGCTCGGACTCTTCGACGGCGACTGAGGCGCGGGAGCCTCAGGGCATCAGCTCACCGCCGTTCACGCCCACGATCTGTCCGGTCATGTAGCTGCTGGCCGGGCTCAGCAGGAAAACCGCCAGGTCCGCCACCTCGCTCGGCTCGCCCAGCCGCCCCAAGGGCACCATCTTGGAACGTTCCGACTTGCGCCGCTCCAGGGCTTCCCCGGTGAGGCCGCGGCGCCACATGGGCGTGTCGATGGGCCCGGGAGCCAGGGCGTTGATGCGGATACCGTACTCCGACACCTCCCGCGCCACGGCCTTGGTGAGGGCCGCGATTCCCGCCTTGGCGGCGGAATAGTGGGACGCCCATTCCTGGCCCTTGAGCCCGTGCATGGACGACAGGCTCGCGATGGCGCCGAACTTCGCTTCCATCATCAACGGCAGGGCCGCGCGAATGCAGTAGAAGGTCCCGTTCAGGTGCACGTCGATCATGCGCGCCCAGTCGGCGTCGCTGATTTCGTGCACGGGCTTCTGTTGCGAAATGCCGGCCACGTTCATCAGGTACGCCAGGCCGCCGAATTCGGAGTGGGTCTTGGCGATGGCGGCGTTGACCTGATCCGAGCGGGTAACGTCCAGGGTCAAGGGCAGGGCGGTGCCGCCCCCGGCGGTGATGCGCGCGGCGGTGTCCTCGGCCTTGCCGCCGTCCACGTCGGCGACGGCCACCCGCACCTTCTGCTCGCCGAGCTTGAGCGCGATGGCCTGGCCGATGCCGCTGCCGCCGCCCGTCACGAATGCGCTGTCGCGTTCCATGTCCCACTGCATAAACACCTCCGAAGTCGCCGTTGGCTGTGACGCAGGACACTAGTGTCGTGTCCCGCAAATACCCGGCACAATTTGCTGGTCTATTTCGCCGTCGGCTGCGTTACTCTTCCTCGCGTGATGCCCGCCACGGCTCGTCATCGCGCCTTGCCGACGACGAAAAATCCTGCGCAACTTATGCCGGGTATTTACGGGACACGACACTAGCACTTCGGGTTTGCCGCGGCAAATCTTCTCCCGCGGCCGCCTCGGTTCGCGCCCGAAGGGGCGATCTGGTACACAGGCGGCGGGAGGATTTCTCGTGGAATATCGTCAGCTTGGATCTTCGGGTTTGCGGGTGTCGGCCATCGGACTGGGCACCAATCGGTTCGGTGCGCCGAACGTGCGGCAGGAACAGGTAACCGCCATCATGGACGCGGCGGTGGAGTTGGGCGTCAACTTCATCGACAGCTCCAACAGCTACCAGGGCGGACGTTCCGAGGAGACGCTGGGCGCGGCGATGAAGGGCCGGCGGGACCGCTTCGTGGTGGCTACCAAGTTCTTCTTCCCCACCGGTGACGGCCCCAATGACCGCGGCACGTCGCGCTACCACCTCATGAACGCGGTCGAGGACAGCCTCCGGCGTCTTCAGACCGACCACATCGACGTCTACTACATCCACCGTTGGGACGCGTCGACGCCCATCGAGGAGACCCAGCGGGCGCTGGACGACCTGGTCCGCCAGGGGAAGCTCCGTTACATCGGCGCTTCCGATTTCGCGTCATGGCAACTGGCCCGGGCCAACGTCGTGGCCGAGTTCCGCGGCTGGACCGCGTTTGCCGTCCTCCAGTCCCACTACCACATGCTGGAGCGGGAGGTGGAGCGCGAGGTGCTTCCTTATTGCGCCGCCCACGGCGTGGGTTTCGTGCCCTATTTCCCGCTGGCCGGCGGGTTCCTGACGGGCAAGTACGTCCAGGGCGAGAAGCCGCCGCCCGGCTCCCGCGGCGAGACCCAGCGCTACGTGCAGCAGTACATGACCGAGCCCAACTACGATGCCGTGGCCAAGTTGAAGAGCTGGGCGGAAGCCCGTGGCAAGGGGATGAACGAGTTGGCGCAGTGCTGGCTGCTGGCGCAGCCGCAGGTGTGCTCGGTGATCTCCGGCGCGACCAAGCTGGCACAGTTCCAGGACAATGCAAGGGTCGCGGAATGGGCGCTCTCGTCCCAGGAACTCGCGGAGGTCGATGAAATGCTCGGTGGGTGAGCCGGCGTCAGCCGGGAATCCTCACGAACTCCTCACTTCCGGCCGACGCGGCAAGACGCGCGGCGCTCCCTCAGTGCAGGACGCGCATGGAAGGCTTGAGCTCGATGACCGCCATCTCGGGTTCGTCCGCCGACGCGGAATCGGGCTTTCCACGGCGTGCGGTCTCGTTCAGCAACAGCACCACCATGCGCCACAACTCCTGCTTTTCCACCGGCGCGTGCAACAGCAGGTCGGCGCCCGCGGCGAGTGCCCGCCGATGCTCCGGAATGAGGGCGCCCGACAGGATCAGGATGATCGGAGTGTGCTGATGCGCTCCCATCTTCCGAATGGCCCTGCACAGTTCGAAGCCGTTGAGCGGGCCCTTGAGGAAGGCGTTCACGAGGAACAGATGAACTTCCTGCGCTTCGGTCCTGGACAGCGCCTCGCGGCCCTCGTTCACGCCCAGGATGTCGATGACCGGCGACAGTTCCTGCAAATGGCTTGACAGCGCGTCCTGCTGACTTGAGTAGCTGTCCGCGATCAGAATCCTGGGTCGTACGCTGCGTGGCATGGCGCTCTCGTGACTGCTGCGTGAAGGCCGAGACCCCCGGCCTGAGTCCATAATCCTTGCCCGAGTCCGGTGGGCCCTCCTCCCTGCGACTCTGTGGACCGTGTAATTCAATAATGCGGAACGGCCGGTGTCAAGACCTCAACTAGCAAAATACTCCCTCCGGTAGCTCAAAAAAAAGAACTATCCTCCGCCGGTGGTTTGAAAAACGAACGAAATTTTTCAGTTCCCGATGCGTAGTCTACATTAGGCGACGGAGTTCGCTTCGAAGTGGAGTCATTTACGTTTGGCGAGTCGTAGTCAGATGTGCTCAAGGAAGTCACGCATCGCGGTGTGGGCCGCGTCCGGATTGGCGAAGAAGTAGCTGTGGCGTTCCCCGGGCAGTACGACAAGGCGGGCTCCGGGAATGCCGTTCTCAAGAGTCTCCGACGACGTCCGATGGGACAGGTCGCTGGTGACGTTGCGGTCGTCTTCGCCGACCAGGATCAGGGTGGGGCAGCGGATGTCGCCGAGGCGGCCGCTGGTGTCGTGCCCTTGCCGCGCCAGCAGATGGCGGAAGTAGAACTCCACCGGCCCCATGTTGGCCATGCGCACGCTCAGGTAGTTCTCCACCCGGTCCGGGTGACGCTCGGCGAACTCGTCGGTGAATCCGACGAGGATGGAGTGGTCGCGGACATACTTTTCATACCCCCATTCCACCATCTCCGTCGCGATCTTGAGCGGAATGCCCTTGGTGTGAGGGTAGGCCGCCCCGGTAGACGCCAGGATGAGCGCCTTGATCCTCGCGGGATGGTCCAAAGCCATGAGTTGGGCAACCCGGCCGCCCATGGAATGGCCGCAGACGACGGCCCCGTCCGCGCCGACGTGGTCGAGGAGGGCCATGGCGTCGTCCGCGAACATCCGGGTCGTGAAGGGCATGGACGGCTTTCCGGACTGGCCCGTGCCGCGGTAGTCCATGGTGATGACCTGGTGGTCGCGGACGAATTCAGGCACCTGATGGATCTTCCACACCTCCCCGTCGCAGTGAGTCTCGCTCAGGAAGAGCAAAGGCGCGCCCTGGCCGTGGACCTCGTAGTAGAGTTCGGTGTCGTCGACGGGCAGCAAGGGCATGAGACCTCCAGCGGCTTCGGAGCGGGTCGGGCCGGACGCGGGCGGTCCGGATGCGATCAGTCCATGTAGCCGGTCTTGAACGCCCAGAGCCAGGCGTAGACGATTTTTTCGTTGTAGAGCGCCCAGTGGCCCATGTGGGTGTACTTGGGCACCAGCCCAACGTGCACCTGAGCGCCGCCGGCCGCGTATTTGCCGGCCATGTACATCTCGCGCTTGTCGCCAAGGCTCTTGCCGCCGAGCCAGTGGCCGTGGTCGTTCTCGCCCACCATGAGCAGCACCCTGAGGTTCGCCAGCCACTCGGCGGGCGGGTCCTGCAGGTGATCGAAGTATTCCTCCCGCGGCAGCCCGGTGATCCGGACGTACTCTTCCAGCCGCTCCGGGAAGACGTTGTGCTGGTTGTCACGCAGGCCGATCTTGATCTGCGGCCGGGTGTTCTCGGTGAGGCGGAAGAAATCCTCCATGCCGCCCCAGGGCGTCAGCTCCGGCAGGTCCTCGTAGTGGGACCGCCGGTAGGCGTCCACGGTGCGCCGGGAGATCTGTGCAAGGCCGTAGGGCTTGGGCGACTCCATGCCGGTGTTCTCGCGCCACTCCCGGCGCCAGCCGTCGGGTCCGCCGCTGCCCCAGCCGACGATGCCGATGACCTCGGCCTCGCGGGTGAAGCGGGTCAGGTGGGCGGCCATGGGGCCGCCGGTGGAGTGGCCGAAGGCGACCAGCCGCCGCCCCCGCAGGTGGCGGTCGGTGAGCTGCCCGGCGCCCTGCAGCACCACGTTGAAGGTGCACTTGAGCAGCCGGTCCTCAAGCTCGTCCTTGTCCACCTCGACGTCGAGGAGATAGAACGGCACCCGCTCGCCGATCGGTTTGTCCCACTCGCCGCCCGGAGGCCAGAGGCCCGGGTAGCTGAAGGTCAGCACGGTGAAGCCCTGGGCGGCCAGCCGGCGCGCCAGGCCGGGACGCCCGTCGGGGGTGACGTCCATGACCGTCTCGTTGGCGCCGCCGCCGTGGAAGACGACAAAGGCGGGGCGGTCGCCGCGCTCGCGCGCGGGGGTGTAGAGGGAGCCGTGCATGTCCCAGTCGTAGCCGTTGCGTTGGTAGCGCTCCACCACCTCGGTGACGGTGTACGCGCCGTCGTCGTCGGGCGGCGGCATGTCGAGCCAGTCGTCCCAACCGATGGGGATGAGGGTGTCGTCGGCCTCCAGGGCACGGGTGAAGGCCTGGGTTCCGGCCGGTGCTTCGGGCATGTTATTCTCCTGGTTCCTGTCCGGCGCGGATCATCATCCAAATTAACCAGACGCGCCACAGTTGTGGCGTATAGCGGGAACCGCGGCGGAAGACAACGCGGCGTTCCGGAGTGCACATCATGGAGTTGGGTCTTTCCCTGTTTTCGACGGAACTGGCGGGTCCCGTGGGCGATATCGCCCGGGAGGCGGAGACGCTGGGCTTCGAGTCCTTGTGGTTCCCCGAGCACATGCTCATCCCGGTCCACTACGAATCGCGTTACAAGCGCACCCCGGACGGCAAGGTGCCCGCGTCCTTCGGACACCTGCCGGATCCCTTCATCGCGGCGGCCATGGCCGCCCAGGCCACCGAACGCCTGCGCGTGGCCACCGGCATCTGCATTCTGCCGCAACGGGAGGTCATCGCCACCGCCAAGGCCGCCGCCACACTGGACCGCCACAGCGGCGGGCGCCTGATCATGGGGGTGGGCGCCGGCTGGTTTCCGGAGGAAGCGGCGATCCTCGGGGTCACTTCGTTCAAACGCCGCTGGCAGGCGCTGCGCGAGGGAGTCGAGGCGTTGCGCGTGCTGTGGACTCGGGAAGAGGCCGAGTACAGCGGGGAGTTCGTGCGCTTCCCCCCGGTGCGGGTCTTCCCCAAGCCGCTCCAGAAGCCGCATCCGCCGGTCCACCTGGGGGTGCACGACCCCCGGTACGCGCCCAGGCGGGTGGCCCGGTACGCCGACGGTTGGTGTCCGGGGGATCTGCCCGTGGACGAGGCCGCGGACGCGGTGGCCAGCGTGCGGCGTGCGGCCGCGGAGCGCGGACGCGATCCGGAGGGGATCGAGTTCTCGGTGGTGCTGACGCCCGCCGGAGATTTCCCCACGGTGGACGACATGGCGTGCTACCGCGCGGCGGGCATGCGGCGCATCATCCTGCGGGTGATGGAGGCGGCCACGGGAAACGGGGTCGACGCAGTGCGGCGACTGCATCGCTTCATCGAACAGGCGCGGCGGATCGAACCTCGCTGAAAGACTCCCGGATCGCGCCTCCGGCTTATCCCGACAGACTCCGGGTGATCAGCACGGTCAGACCCAGGCCCCAGCAGTAGAGCGCAAACCAACCGAGGCGACGTGACAGCAGCACCCTCAAGAGTACCTCGATACCGAGGTAGCCGGTTACGAACGCGGCGAGGAAGGCCGCCGCGTAGCCGAACCCGTTGATATCCGGAGCACCGGCCAGGCCGTGGGACAGGAGTTGGAGCGTGAACGCTCCCAGGATCGCGGGTATGGAGAGCAGGAACGAGTAACGCAGGGCCAAGTCGCGTCCGAGACCGCTCAAGACCCCCGCGGCAACGGTCGCTCCGGAGCGCGACACACCCGGTATGATGGCCATGCCCTGGACGAGGCCGATGAGCAGGGCGTGCCAGACGCGCATTCTCTCGATATCCGCGCCCTGGCCGCGCACACGATCCGTGGCTACGAGCAGGGCGCCGGTCACCAGCAGCATGCTCGCGGCCGTGGGCACGCTGCTGAAAAGGCGCTCCAGTCCGTCCTTGAAGAGCAAGCCGATCAAGGCCGTGGGCAGGGTACCGGCCACCACGAGCCCGAGAAGGCGAACGGCGTCCGGGTCGGAAGCCCGGGGCCTCAGAGCGGCGCAGGCCAACACCACGACATCGCGACGAAAGTAAAGCAACACCGCGCCGAGCGTTGCCAAGTGCACGGTGGCATGGAACAATACGCCGGGTTCCTGGAAGCTTGGCAGCCACGACTGAACCAGCACCAGATGGCCGGAGCTGCTGACCGGCAGGAACTCGGTGAGCCCTTGGAGGATTCCGAGCGTTGCAAGAGTCAGGGTGGGGCTCACGATTCGGGCTCGCGACTCCTCGACTGCCGCAAGGGCGTTGTACCGTGCGGGACCCGTGCGGCGGTCCGTCGAGGTTGATTCATGAGTCTACTACGAAACGGGCCGCGAGGCCATGCGCCCTGTGTGCTTCGGTGGCGGGCGTTTCTGTGGAAGATCCGGGCAACTGCTTCGAACATGGTTTGTAACCAAGTAATTGAGTTGCACCGGTCGTCATTTAATTGCTCTTTTGAAAATTTGTAACCGGATTGTAACAATTGGATGATAGGTGCGACAATTGCTGCCTTACTCACGTTGTTCTCCCTGTCTCAGACATGGGCTCGCGGGATGCCGAAAGCGACCACGAACCCATGTCTGAGACAAGGAGACGGCGTGTCCAACCCATACGGTCGGGGACGGACCCCTTCTCCGCGTCCCCGGCCGCCTTCCTCTCCAGGCTTGAACGCCCATGACGGCTTTCGACGGCAGGCTTAGTCTTCAGTTCGTCACCCACTTGGCGAACCACTACACGGTCAACCGGTTCGTGGAGCTGGCCGCGCTGGCCCGTGAACGCGGGTTCCAGCGCATCTGGCTCAACGACAACGCGCGCTACCGGAGCCAGGTGGTGGTGCTCTCCGCCATCGCGGCGCGGGTGCCCATCGGCGTGGGCACGGCCGTCCTCGTGCCCTATTTCCATCATCCCATCGAGGTGGTGGATTCGCTGGCGGCCCTGTCCGAGTTGTGCGAAGGGCGCGAGGTGGGCTTCGGACTGGCGCGGGGTTCCACCACCCAGACGCCGCAGCACGTGATCATGCACCGGCCCTTGGCGCTGGTGCGGGAGTTGGCCGTGTTCGTGTCGCGGGCGCTGGCCGGGGAGAGCGTGGCCTACGGCGACTTTCCGGTGCTGTGCGAGCACTACCACCTCAATCCCGCGGGCAGGTTCAAGCTCGCGTTCACGCCCAAGTCCCCGGTGGTGGTCTATTCCGGCGGCAACGGCCCCCGGTCGCTGCACATGGGCGGCCAGGTCATGGACGGCCTCATCAGCTCCGGGACCTTCATCCCGATGCTGCGCGCGGGACGGCTCAAGAACATGCACGAGAGGGCCGAGGCCGGCGCCCGCAGCGTCGATCCGAACAAGACGCTGCGGAAGATGGTGGAGCTCAACGTGTCCGTGTCGCGCGACCGGGACGCGGCCATGGAGTTTCCCAAGCGCCAGGTGGCCCACTCGATCCCCCAGTGGGAGTCCCTCGGGTTCACCCCGGAGGAGTACGCCCGGCTCGGCGTGGAACGGCAGAGGGTGCTCGATCTGAAGGACGCCTTCGCCCAGGGCGCCACCATCGAGGAGGCCGCATCCCTCGTCACCGAGCAGATGGTCCTGTCCTACTACGTCGCCGGCACACCGGCCGAGGTGGCCGACCAGGTCGTGGAACTGGCGCGACAGGCTCAGGAAATGGGCTACGACGAGATCGCCTTCGCCAAGCTCGGCCCCGACTACGAGGAAGCCATCGAAATGCTGGCGGAGAGCGTGATGCCGCGGCTCAACGGTTAGGTCCGGCGCCCCGGTTCCAGCGACAACATCGAAGAGAAAGGCATCCCCATGACGGCATTCGACGGCAAGCTCAGCCTCCAATTCGTGATCCACCTGGCGAACCGGTACACGGTGACCCAACTCGTGGACCTGGCCGGTTTGGCGCACCGGCGCGGCTTCGATCGCATCTGGGTCAACGACAACGCCCGCTACCGGAGCCAGGTGGTGGTGCTCTCCGCCATCGCGGCGCGCGTCCCCATCGGTATCGGCACCGCCATCCTGGTGCCCTATCTGCACCATCCCATCGAGGTGGTGGATTCCCTGGCGGCGCTGTCGGAGCTGAGCGAGGGGAGGGAGATCGGCTTCGGGCTGGCCCGTGGCGACCTGGCGCAGACGCCGCAGCACGTGGACGTTCACAAGCCCATCGCGCTGGTTCGGGAGCTGGCCGTGTTCGAGCGGCGCGCGCTGGACGGAGAGCGGGTTCCCTACGGCGACTTCCCCGTGCTCTCCGAATACTACCGGCTGAACCCGGCCGGCAGCTTCCAGTTGGCTTTCAAGCCGGGATCTCCCGTGGTGATGTATTCCGGCGGGAACGGTCCCCAGTCGCTGCGCATGGGCGGCCAGGTAATGGACGGACTCATCAGTTCGGGGACCTTCATCCCCATGCTGCGCGCGGGCCGGCTGAAGGAGATGCACGAGATGATCGAGGCCGGCGCCCGCAGCGTGGACCCCAACAAGACCCTGCGCAAGATGGTGGAGCTCAACGTGTCGGTGTCGCGGGACCGCGCCCAGGCCATCGAGTTTCCCAAGCGTCAGGTGTCCCACTCGATACTGCAATGGGAGGCGCTCAAGTTCACCCCCGAGGAGTACGACCGCCTCGGGGTGGAGCGGCTGAAGGTGCTCGAGCTCAAGGAGGCCTTTGCCCGGGGCGCCACCGTCGAGGAAGCGGCGGCGTTGGTGACCGAGGAAATGGTCCTCAACTACTACGTCGCCGGACGTCCGGAGGAGGTGGCCGATCAGATCGTCGACCTCGCCCAGCAGGCCCGGGAGCTGGGTTACGACGAGATCGCCTTCGCCAAGCTCGGCCCGGACTACGAGGAAGCCATCAACATGCTGGCGGACAGCGTGATGCCGCGCTTGCGGGGGTAGCGCGCACCCTTGCCCTCGACCCGGATCATGGGCGGGGAGACCGGCCGGTTGGCGCCGCGCCGCCCCTGGATTCCCGCTTCCGCGGGAATGACGATTCGGGGGGTGAGGTCAGAGGCTGCGCTTCTTCTGCCGCGCGCGCAGCGCCTCCAGGTTCTGGCGCGCGCCGCCGGCGAAGGGGTGGACGGCGAGGGTGGCCTCGAACGCGGCGATGGCGGCCTCGTCGTTGCCCATGGCGTTCATGATGAGGCCGAGGCCGGAGAGGGCGCCGAAGTGGCGCGGCTCGAGCTCCAGGGTGCGGTCGATGTCCTTCACCGACGCGCCGTACTCGCCCATGAGATAGTAGATGGTGGCGCGCTTGTTCCAGGCCTCGGCGAACGTGGGGTCGATGGCGATGATCTCGCCGAAGGTCTGCACGGCGGCCGGGTAGTCCTGGGCCGACATCTCCGCCAGGCCCCGGCGCATGAGCTCGTTGATGTCGTCATCGTCCGACTGATGCCAGATGGCCCAGATCACGTTGGTGACCGCGGCGGCGTCGTGAGCGTCGTCAGTGGTATGGAGGCGGGTGAACAGGGCGTCGAGCCGCGGGTCTGTCTGGTCGGCCATAAGGATTGGGGATGACGTTAAAAGGAATGCAACCAGTACCGCTCCAGCGATCCTCACGGCGCCACCATACAGGGTCCGGTTTCCGCGCGTCAACACGCGGCGGACGGTGCCGAGCGTGTTTGCCGGCGGCGGCCAAGTCGGTTATGGATGGGGCTGTGCCGAGCCGAAGCATGCCTCGCCCGACGTGGATCGTGCGGGATCGTGGGCGTCTCAATTCCAACCAAGGAGTCAGGTAATCATGGGAACAACACTTGTCACCGGAGTGGGCCTCGTCGGCACCTCGTTCGCGCAGTGTGCGCTGAAGCGCAACGAGAAGCTGGTTTTCTACGACTTCATGCCGCGCACGGAGTATCTGCACCGGAAGCTCGGGACGGCGGACGTGAACGTGGTGGAGAAGGACATCCGGGACCTGCCGGCGCTGGTGGATGCGATGCAGCGCCACCGTCCGGAGACCGTGGTGCATACCGCCGGACTCATCGGCGGGCGGGTGGTGGAGTCGCTTTACAACGGCCTGCAGATCAACGTGATGGGGACCATCAACGTGTTGGAGGCCGCGCGGCTCACCGGGGTGAAGCGTTTCGTGCTGATCAGCACCTTCGGCGCCTATGACCGGCGTCGCGCCGGGGATCGACCCACCCACGAGGACATGCCGCGTGGGCCGGGCGCCGGTTACGGCAACTCCAAGGCCACCAAGGAGCTGATGGCGGAGGCATATCAGCGTCTGTACGGCTTCGAGCTGCTGACGCTGCGCCTGGCCAACGCGTACGGGCTCGGGCACTTCTGGGGCGGCTCCGGCGGCGGCGAGAAGGTGCAGATGCTGCTGGAGGCGGGCATCCGCGGTCAGGTGGCGCGGATTCCCCAGGCCCAGACCATGACCTTCGAGTACGTCTACGCCAAGGACATGGGGCGTGCCGTGGACCTGGCGACGACGGTGCCGATGCCCGAGAAGACCACCCTCAACATCGGCTCCGGCCAGGTGACGACCTTCGACGAGCTGGTGGCGTCGGTGGAGCGGCAGTTTCCCAAGCTGGAGGTGGAGGTGATTCCCGGACGGCCGCCGGATGTGTCGACCAGCGTGCCCCTGGACATCTCCAGAGCCAACGAATACCTGGGCTGGGAGCCGCAGTACACCATGGACGCGGCGTTCGAGGACTACGCCAAGGACCTCCGGGCGGTCATGGAGTGAGAGGCGGAGCCGCGATGGAATTGCTTCACTGCGTATACGAGCCCGAGGGCGAAGGGCCGCATCCGACGATCCTGGCGCTCCACGGACGCGGCGCCAACGCCATGGACCTCCTGGGGCTGGCGCCGCATCTGTGCGGCGGCGCGTTCCGCGTCATCTGTCCGCAGGCGCCGCTGGAGGTGGCGCTGGGCCCGGGCATGACCGGATACGCCTGGTTCCCCATGTCCCTGGGGGGCGAGATCGATACCGCCGCCTTCCTTTTCGCCCGCGACCGGCTGCGTACGTTCCTGGACCAGTGCGCCGAGCGCTACGCCGTGGCCGGCGGCAAGCTGGTTCTGCTGGGCTTCAGCCAGGGCGGCGGCATGGCCTACAGCCTGGGATTGTCCGATCCCGACCGCTTCGCCGGCATGTGCGTGCTCAGTTCGTGGCTGCGCGAGGGGACGCTGGACGCCCTTGGCGTGTCCGACGGGGTGGACTCGCTCCGGACTCTGGTGCAGCACGGCGCCCGCGACGAGCTGATCGAGCTGGCGCGCGCCAAGCACTCGATCACCCTGCTCGAGAAGCTGCGGGTCCCGGTGGACTACCGCGAATACGACATGGGCCACGAGATTACGTCCCGCAGCCTCGCCGACCTGACCGCGTGGCTCCAGGAGAACGTGCTGGCGCAGGCCATCGCCCCTTAGCTCCGGCACGGCGGGCACGCAACGTCGTCCTCGCTCCCCCCATGGTCATTCCCGCGGAACAGGGTGTGTCATAACTCCGCCCGGACAAGAACTGGCGCCCCCCCCCCCCCGATTCCTCATTCCCGTTTCCCAGGCCGTGTCAAAACGTCGTCCGGGCAAGAATTGGCGCCAACCCCCGGAGTCGTCATTCCCGCGAAAGCGGGAATCCAGGAGTGGGGAGGCGGGCAACGCCGCTGTAGTGCCCCACCACCACCCCTGGATTCCCGCTTTCGCGGGAATGACGATTCCGGGGGGGCTCTGCCTCATCAGTATTGACACAGCCTGGAAGGCGGGAATCCAGGGGATCTACGCCAGGTAGATGGCGACGACGCCGATGATGACGAACAGCGTGGCGATGGCGGTGCGCAGGTTCACCTGCTCGATGTCGCGCGAGAACAGCATCGTGCCCAGCAGCACCCAGAGGGGCGCGATGCAGACGATGGGTCCTACCACGACCACGTTGCCGTTGCCGAGGGCGGCCACGAGCGACCAGATGCCGATTGCCTCGAAGACTCCGGTGACCAGGAAATAGGGCATGGCGCGCCGGTCCGGCATGAGCCGGGCGCGCGCCTTCGGGTTCAACAGGTTCAGCAGCATGGGCACCAGCGCCGCCGTCCCCATCACCGCGCTGAGCAGCAGCGGCTGGTTGGCCACGGTGAGGCCGTAGCGCCGCAGCGGGTGGTTGAGGCCGGCGCTGAAGGAGGCGGCCAGGGGGAAGACCAGTTCCCATGTCCGGTAGGTCTGCTTCTGGTGTTGCGGTCTCCAGGAGATCAGGCCGATCCCGGCCACGACGAGTCCCGTGCCGGAGAGCAGAAAGGGTGTCACCGTCTCGTGCAGGAGCAGCACGGCGAGGGTGGTGCTGAAGAGGGGATTGGTGGCCTGCACCGTGCTGGTGACCGATGCCCCCATGCGCGCCACGCCGGTGTAGGCGCACAGCCGTGTGACGAGTTGCAGCCAGCCGCCGACGGCGAAGCAGGCGATGGCGATGAACGGGATGGCGCGCACGCCGCCGGTCATGAACGCCACCAGCCAAAGGATCGTGGTGTTGACGCTCAACGCCACGTAGGCCGCGGTCACCGGCGTGGAGTACATCAGTCCGCGCCGGGCGGCGAGAAAGCAGCCGGCGTAGAAGAACGACGTCACCAGGGCCAGGAATTGCGGGGTCATGAACGTCGGTCCGGGCGCCGGGTCCTCATCGTTCCGGCAGATCCCTGCTGAGGCCGATGCGCTCCACGAAGGGAAGCTTGAGCGCCGGCCGCGTCACGTCGAGTCCGAAGACGAGCCCGAGAACGTTGATCTCGATCCCTTCCTGCAAGGCGAGCGTCAGCCCCAGCGCGCCGTATACGGAGAGTTGCCAGCCGGTGTAGCTGGGCGCGCGGGCGAGGAAGGCTCCCTTGTCCAGATAGTCCTTGCCCAGGGCGTTGGCGGGAAGCGCGGCCCCGAGCTCGGGCACGCGGCGGCCGATGTAGGCGGTGAAGGTGTTGCTGTTGGGGCCCGGCCACAGCCGGTACTCCTCCGGATACGGGTAGCTCCCGGCGGCTTCGCGGATGCCCTCGATGGCGCGCTCGGCCGCCGCCCCGCGCAGGTCCGCCATGACTCGCGGGCGGCTGTCGAACCACAGCCGGTCGGGAATGTCTTGCTGCACCGAAACCACCGGCAGGCCGCGGTACAGGCGCCAGCCCACCACCTGGTAGACGGTGTACGCCGGTGCCCCGGGTTCCTTGGTGGCGATCCACGTATGCACGCCGAATATGCCGCGCCAGTTGAAGGCGCGCGCCGCATAGAGTTGAACCACGGCCTCGGGCGTACGTGCGGGGTCCGGCGCGATGCCGGAGCTTTCCCGGCTGGCGGTGCGCCAGTCCCGGTTCCACGCCCCGGACGCGGCGACCACGAACACCGAGACGAGCGCCAGCGACAGAAGAATCAGCGAGATGGTAAGGATGTTCCGCACGGGGCTGCCGTATGGGCGTCCCGTCCGTGTGGGATGCGGCCCCGCAAACTTCTTGACACCCAATCCAAGGGTTCGTTAACTAGTGCGGGTGTGCGGGGCAGAGAAGGACACCTGTCGCGAGTCTAGGTCAATTCCGCCGAGGAGACAAATCATGACACGGAACGGACACCCTGTGGTGGTGGACGCGGACGCCCACGTTCTCGAGACCGAGCGCACCTGGGACTACCTCGAAGGGTCCGACAAGAAGTTCAGGCCCGCGCTGTTCGGCTCGCCGGACATGGACATGCAGTACTGGGTCATGGACGGCAAGATCCGCGGCGCTCGTTTCGCGACGCTGAGCGAACAGCAGCTCGACGCGCTGTCCGAGAAGAAGGGGCGGAGATTCACCACGCCCCAGGCCTCCCGCGAGATGGACGACGTGGACCTGCGCCTGGCGCACCTCGACGAGCTGGGGGTGGACGTGCAGGTCATGCACAACACCATGTGGATCGAGCGGGTCACCGACCGGGCCGACGCCGAGGTTGCCCTGTGCCTGGCGTGGAACCGCTGGATGGCGGACGTGTGGAAGGCAGGCGAGGGACGGCTCCGGTGGTCCTGCGTGATCCCGGCCATGGCCCTGGACGAGGCCGTGCAGCAGATGCGTTTCGCGCGCGAGCACGGCGCGGTGGCGGTGTGCATGCGCCCCTTCGAGGGCGACCGGCACCTGGTGGACCCTTACTTCTATCCGGTGTTCGAGGAGGCCTCGGCGCTGGACCTGGCCATGGGCGTGCACATCGCCAACGCGAGCACCGGACTCATGGCGCACTTCCGCCCGCGCTACGACAAGACCGGCGGCTTCGCGCCGTTCCGCATCCCCACGGTGGTCACCTGCCTCTCGCTCATCATGAGCGAGGTGCCGCGCGTCTTTCCCAAGCTGCGCTGGGGGTTCATCGAGACTTCGGCCCAGTGGATTCCCTGGATCGTCAACGAGGCCCGGCGGCGCGCGGGTACCGACTATCCCGACAATCCCCTCAAGGAGTACAACGTCTACGTCACCGCCCAGTGCGACGACGACTTCCCGTACGTGTTGAAATACGCGGGCGAGGACAACATCGTCATCGGCACCGACTACGGCCACACCGACACGTCCAGCGAGGTGGACGCCATCACGCGGTTCAAGGCGGAGACGACGGTGGATGACACGGCGCGCTGGAAGATCCTGAGCGACAATCCCAAGGAACTCTACGGCATCGCGTGACCGCCGCCCGCGGGTCGCGCACGAAAGGAGAAGGAACATGTCCGGCAACGGAAAGACCCTGGTGGTGGACTCGGACGCCCACGTGGTGGAGACCGAGAACACGTGGGACTACCTGGAAGCGTCCGAGAAGAAGTTCCGGCCGCAGCTCTTCGCCCCCGAGGACTCCACGGCACAGTACTGGGTGCTGGACGGGAAGGTGCTGGGCTTCCGTTTCCGCACCCTGAGCGAGCAGCAGCTCGACGAGGTCTCGGCCCAGGCCGGGCGGCAGATGCAGACGCCGAAGGAGGCGCGGGAGCTGCGCGACGTGCAACTCCGCGTCGACCACCTCGACAAGCTCGGCATCGACGTGCAGATCCTGTACAACACGCTGTGGATCGAGCAGGTCACGGACCGCGCCGACGTCGAGATCGCTTTGTGCGCGAGCTGGAACCGCTGGATGGCGGACGTGTGGAAGCAGGGTAACGGGCGGCTCCGGTGGGTGGCGGTGGTGCCGGCCATGACCATCGGCGAAGCGCTGGAGCAGATCCGCTTCGCCCGGGAGAACGGCGCCGTGGGCGTGTGCCTCCGTCCCTTCGAAGGTGACCGGCACCTGGTGGATCCATATTTCTACCCGATCTTCGACGAGGCCCAGCGCCTCGACATGATGATGGGCATCCATATCGCTATCGGGAGCCCCAAAATGGCGACGCAGTTCCGGCCGCGCTATGACAGTGGCGGCGGACTGCCGGTGTTCCGCATCCCCACGGTCTCCACCTGCTTCACGGTGATGATGAGTGAGGTGCCCAAGGTGTTTCCGGACCTGCGTTGGGGATTCATCGAGTCCTCCGCCCAATGGGTGCCGTGGGTGGTGAACGAGACCATCCGGAGGTCGGGGACGGCGGAGTATCCCACGGACCCCATGAAGGCGTTCAACATCTACGTGTCGGCCCAGACCGACGACGACTTCCCCTACGTCCTCAAGTACGCGGGCGACGACAACATCGTCATCGGCACCGACTACGGCCACACCGACGCCTCCAGCGAGGTGGACGCGTTCACGATTTTCAACGGCAACGATACCATTTCCGCGGAACAGAGGCGGAAGATCCTGAGCGACAACGGCCGGGCGCTATACGGGGTGTAGGGTCCCGGGCCCCTTCTACCTGGCGCCGACCAGGACCGATACCTGGTAGCACACGCTGGTGAAGAGCGGGCTCGTGGTCAGGCCGGTCCAGACGAACAGCTTGCCCTCGGCGAAGAAGATGTGCATGCCGCAGTCGAACGCCAGCATCACCGCGCCCAGCACGGCCGTGGTGATGGAGACCACGGTGAGCCAGCTCTCCCCGGCGCTTTTCAGGTAGAGGAACGTCATCAGCCCCACGCCGAACTGAAAGCCGAGGAGCCAGATGGCGAGGGCGAAGCAGAGGATCCAGCCGATGATGCTCGCGGTGCGGCGCCGTTCCTCCGCCGGGTCGAGGTCGTCGCCCTCCTGTTCCAGGAGCGAGGCGTCCAACATTCCCGGTTCGCCCGCGTCCGTCGGCGCGGCCTTCTCGTCGCTGCCCGCCAGTTGCCGCGCGAGCTGGAGCGCCAGCAGTCCGGCGGTGGGAAGTCCGATCATCCACGCCATGAGGCTCGCCTGGATCTCCCACTTCGAGGCTTCCCACAGACCCCAGGCCAACATCAGGAACAACGCGCCCGTGAAGACGGTGGAGTATCCGCGGAAGCTCATGGCCTCGGTTCCGCCGCCCGCGCGCGGCGGCGTTGGCTGATGAGCGGGTAGGCGATGCTCACGATGATGATGCCGAGAATGATGAGCACCCCCGGGCGCGCGAGGAAGCCGAACTCGTAGCGCGAGTACGTGATCCACAGGTAGTTGTCCGCCAGCCGCCCCAGCACCAGCCCCAGCAGGAGCGCCGGGCGGGACCAGTCGAACATCACCATGAGCCAGCCCAGGGCGCCGAAGATGAGCGTGATGACGATGTCGCCGATGCTGTTGCTGTGGGTGTAGGACCCCAGGTAGATGAACAACAACAGCGGCGGGATCAGCAGCGTCCCCTTGATGCGCGTGAGCCGCGCCAATTGGTTCAGGAACAGGAAGCACACGGACACGGTGATGACGTTGGACACCACCAGCACCCACACCAGCGAGAGGGTGACGTCGAGGTCCTTGGTGAGCATGGACGTGCCCGGGCGCAGCCCCAGGATCAGGAAGGCTCCCAGAAGGATGGCGGTGGTGACGTTGCCGGGGATGCCGAAGGCGATGGTGGGGATGAGCGCGCCGCCGAGGGTCGAGTTGTTGGCCGCGCCGGGGCCGAGGACGCCCTCGATGACCCCGGTGCCCACCTGGTCCTGCTTGCCCGCGGACTGCATGGCGTGGGCGTACGCCACCCACTGGGAAACGGGGCCGCCCATGCCCGGGATGATGCCGATGTAGGTGCCCATGGCGCTGCAGCGGATCACCAGCCACCAGTGGCGCAGGGCGTCCTTCACGCCCTCGAGCACGCCTCCCAGACGCCCCACATGGGCCTGGGCGATGCTCCCCCCCTTGGTCGCCAGATCGACGATCTCCGGTATGGCGAAGAGCCCCACCGTGGCGGGCACCAGCCCGATGCCCGCGCCGCCCGTCTCGCCACCCCCCCACAGGTAGATCAAGCCGAACGTGAAGCGTTCGGTGGCGGTCTGCAGGTCCAGGCCCACCAGCGAGAACATGAAACCCAGTCCTCCCGCGGCCAGGCCCTTGACCACGCTGCCGCCGCTCAGGGCGCCGACGAAGGTCACGCCCGCCACCGTGAGCATGAAGAACTCGGGCGTGCCCAGGGACAGCACCAGCGGCGTCACGATGGGGATGGCGATGGCGATGGCGCAGGCGCCGACGAGGGCGCCCATGAGCGAGCTCATCAGCGAGGCGCCCAGCGCACGCCCCGCCTCGCCCTTCTTGGCCATGGGGTGACCTTCGACAATGGTGGAGGCGGTGGATCCCTCGCCGGGGATACCGAAGAGGACCGATGTGATGTCGCCGGTGGTGGCCGTGACCGCCATCATGCCCAGCAGGAAGGAGAACGCCTCCACCGCGTCCATCTTGAGCTGGAACGCGAACCCGAGCATGAGGGCCATGGTCACGGGTCCGCCGAGACCGGGCAGCATGCCCACGGCGAAGCCGATGAGGTTCCCGAGAAGAAGGTAGCCGAAGGCGGGCCAGGCGAAGACCCGGAGCAGCCCCTTCACGGAGGCCGAGCCGATCTCCGCCGCCATGTCCTGGGCCAGATAGATCCACAACCCCAGGACCACCAGGATGGCCAGCCAGGTCAGGCGTCGGTTGCCGGTCACGAGTGTGAGTGCCCCTTCTCAGCCCAAGGGGTCGTTCACGGCTTCTGTGCCATGGCCTTCAGCAACGCGACGGCCTCGGGATCGCTCTTCTGGATCTCCACGACCCGGTCGATGATGGACTGGGCCTGGGGTGCGTTGAGGGAGATCAGCTTGAAGCCGATGGCCTTCTCGAAGTGGGCGACCATCTCGGGGTCCTTGAGGAACCGGTCGAAGCTCGCGGCCATGGTGTCGAAGGTCGCCTTGGGAACGCGGGGCGCGTAGACCCAGCCGCGACGGACGCCGGCGAGGAAGGCCAGGGTCTCCATGGCGCGGTAGCGCACGTCCTTGCGTATCGACTCCCCCTTGAGTTCCAGGACGATCTCGAAATAGGTGGGGATGTCCGGCAGACGCGGGTCCCGGATGATCTTGCCGTCCTGGACGGTGCCTTCCTGGGCCAAGGGGACAGCGACGCCTTCCTTGACCATGGGCTCCACCGCGGTGAAGTAGGCGCTCTGACTGTCGTTGGTCAGGTTCAGCTCGCCCCGGCGAAGGGCCGCGCGCATGTCGCCGCTGCTGCCGTAGCCGGTCACCACCTTGTGGTCGAGGTCCAGGATGCGCATGAGCAGCCGCGGCAGCATGGCGCGCGGGCTCTGGATCGACGTGGTGCCGAAGAATACCTTCTTCTTCAACCCGGCCAGTTCCGTCCCTTTGCTGATGCCCAGGTCCTTGCTGGCGAAGGCGATGGTGGTTTCCCGCCCCCCCCCGAGCCAGCGCAGCTTGGCCAA
This sequence comes from Deltaproteobacteria bacterium, assembly GCA_026712905.1. Classification (NCBI taxonomy): domain Bacteria; kingdom Pseudomonadati; phylum Myxococcota; class Myxococcia; species Deltaproteobacteria bacterium. The sequence continues at coordinate 42,774 of JAPOPM010000153.1, read as the reverse complement.
CTCGAACTTGACCTTGTCGGGCTTGAAGATGGTGTCCGTGACCGAAGTAGAGAACTGCCCGATGATGGTGCCGTCGGCCGGCGCGGAGTTGTACACCCAGTTCTCGCCCACGATGCCGCCGCCGCCGGGCATGTTGCGGATGATCGCGGTGGGGTTTCCGGGGATCTGCTTGCCGATGAACGGCAGCATCTGGCGCGCCATGATGTCGGCGGCCCCGCCCACGCTGTAAGGGATCAGGATGGCGACGGTCTTGCCCTTGAAGGAAACCTCGGCGACCGCCTGGGTGGCGCTCCCGAAGACGAGGAACAGGACGGTGATCGCGGTTGCGAGGACTGCGAAGAGTCGTTTCATGGTGTGCTCCTTCCTGAGTTGGTCCAACGCCCTTGTATTGCGGGTCGTGACCGGATGTCAACCCGCGAACCGCGCCCCGGCGCGATTTGACAACCTTCGGTCCTTCGGCTAAGAACGCGAAATCTTCGGAGAATCCAACTTCCACTCAACACATTCGAGAGAGGTGACACATGCCCAAGAGCCTGGGATCGTTTCTGGAAGATTGCCGGCGTGAGATTCCCAACGAGGTTGTCCACGTGACCAAGCAGGTGGATCCGGCTCACTACGACGTGAGCGCGCTCATCAAGCACCTGGACGAGATGCGCAAGTTCCCCATCCTGGTGTTCGACAAGCCGCTGAACCTCCATGGACAGCCGTCGGATATCAAGCTGACCATGAACTGCGAGATCTCCCAGGGCAAGACCCAGGTGGCCCTCGGCCTGGACAAGAACACGAGCCGGGAGGTCATGACCGACATCTGCCTGGAGCGCGAGGAGCACCGCCTCGAGCCGGTGGTCATCGAGCGCGATCAGGCGCCGGTCATGCAGAACGTCCAGACCGGCAAGGACGTCGACATCTACCAGATCCCGGTGATGCGGCACCACTACATGGACGGCGGTCCCTACATCGTCATGTCCACCGTCACCAAGGAGCGCACCTCCGGCATCTACAACTGCTCGTACCACCGCATGGAGGTGAAGTCGCCCCAGAGCACGGCGCTGTACGCCTCGCCGCGCCACTTGTGGAAGATCTTCAAGGACTACGAGGACAACAACATGGAGTGCCCCGTGGCCACCGTGCTGGGGCACCATCCGGCCTATCACATGGGCGCGTGTTACAGCGGTGCGTTCGAGGTGAGCGAGTTCGACATCATCGGCGGCTACATGCAGGAGCCGCTGCGGCTGACGCCGTCCTCCACCTGGGGCGACAACTTCCTGATCCCGGCCGATGCCGAGGTGGTCATCGAGGGCCTGCTCCAGCCCAACAAGCGCGTGGTGGAAGGTCCCTTCGGCGAGGCCCCGGGCTATCTCGGGCCACAGCGCTACACCACCTGTGTGGAGTACAAGGTGACGGCCATGAACTGGCGCAAGGGCGCCATGTTCCAGTCCATCATCACTCCGGAAGGGGATAAGCCGTGGATGGACCTGCCGCGTGAGGGCGCCTACCTGCGCCGTTGCCGCGAGGCGGTGCCCGGCGTGACCGCGGTGTGCAAGATGGGGCGCCACGCCCACTACAACGTCTTCATCGCCATGAAGAAGATGTCCGAGGGCGACCCCGGGCGCGCGGCGGCCGCGGCCCTGACCTTCGACCACACCAAGAACGTCTTCGTGTTCGACGAGGACATCAACGTGTACAACCCCACGGACATCCTGTGGGCGCTGGCCACGCGCGTGCAGCCGCACCGCCAGATCTCGATCCTGCAGCCGCTCTTCCGCGGCAACTTCCTGGATCCGTCGCTGGTGGACGAGATCAAGACCTCCGGGATGATCGTCGACGCCACGCGGCCGCTGGACCGGCCCTTCTCGCCGGTGTCGAAGGTGCCGGACGAGGCCATGGAGCGCGTCAAGGTCGAGGATTTCATTCCGGGCGAGATCCTGTCGCACATTCCCATCGACCGGACCACGTACTGGTCGTAGGCAGCCGGATCGTTCCGGCGACCGTGTAGCACACGCGGCGGCATTCATTCAGAACGAAAGGAACCCCTCATGGGTCAGGCAGTCGAAATCACTTGTCCGAAATGCACCGAGAAGTTCGTGGTGAACCCGCACATGCTGGGCTCCGGCATGGAGTTCCACTGTCCCTTCTGCGGCGTCTACTTCCCCGAGGAAGAGAGTCCCCACATCTGGAAGTAGGAGAGTGCGTCGCCCCACGACTTCTTCGATTTGAAGCGCCTCTTCGCTTTCCGGGAGGCGCTGGAACGAATCGAGGCCGCGGATGCGCCCGGGGCCGTCCTGGTGGACGGCTCGGAGCCCGTCCGCGGCGGCCGTGTGGGTGTGCTGCCGGGCTCCTTCAACCCGCCTACCGTCGCCCATCTGGAGCTGGCTCGGGCGGCTCGGCGGCGGTTTGATCTCGACACCGTCGCCTTCTCCCTCAGCAGCGTCACCGTCGACAAGGAACGCGTGGAAGGGCTGTGCCGCGAGGACCGGCTCTTGCTGCTTTCATTGTTGACCGCGGACGATGTCCGGACCGCGGCCGTGGTGGTCAACCGCGGCCTCTACTCCGATCAGGCGCCCGCGTTCCGCGCGTGTTTCGGCGGCGACGCGGACCTGTGGTTCATCGTCGGCATGGACAAGGTGCTGCAGATATTCGACCCCCGGTACTACGAAGACCGCGACGCCGCGCTGGACACCCTGTTCGCGCAGGTGCGGCTGATCGCGGCCAACCGCGAGGCTTGGGGTGCCGAGGCGTTGCGCGTTCTGCTGGACCGGCCCGAGAACGTTCCCTACAGGGACCGGGTGCAACCGTTGACGTTGCCGCCGCACCTCCGGGACCAGTCCTCGAGCGCCGTGCGGCGCGGGGTCGGAGGGCCGGCCGCCGACGCTGTCTCGCCGCCCGTGCGGGAGTTCATCGAAGCCACGGGCGCGTACCGGGAGCCCTACGAGCTGCGTCTGGCGGCGCTCGACGCCCTTTATCCCGTGCGTGAATGGGCGGAGGCCGAAGTGGCGTTCGACGCCGTGATGGCGCGGGTGGCGGAATCCGGGGGCGGTGAGGCGGTGCGCGAACTTCTGCTAGCGCCGATGCCGCCCGACAATCTCAAGGCCGGGTTGGCGGCGCTGGGCTTGGCGCGTTTCGGCGTTTGACGATTCGAACCGTCATTCCGGCGGAACAGGCGTGTCAAGACACCATCTGAGAGAGGCAACAACCCCCCGAATCGTCATTCCCGCGAAAGCGGGAATCCAGGGGTGGTGGTGGGGCCCTATAGGGCGTTTCTCGGCCTCGCCACCCCTGGATTCCCGCTTTCGCGGGAATGACGATTCGGGGGACCGCTGCCGGGTCGTGGCCAGGTGGAGTTTTGACGCGGCCTGTTCCGCGGGAATGACGGAAAGGGTCTCCGCGCGGCGCATTGGCCCGTCAGCTCGCCGTGGCGGTTTGCCCCTCCGGAGTGAGGACGCACACCGGCATCTCTTCGGCGTTGTGGGCGAAACCGACGGCGCCGTAGCGGTCTACCAGGATGAGGCCGGCCTGCGCGCCGGTCTGCCGCTCCAGCAACTCCACGGCGCGTTGCGCCGCGGTCGCGGGCATCAGCCCCGCGGCCATCAGGTCCACCGCGGTCTTGGCCAGCAGGACCTTGATGATGGCCTCGCCCTGTCCGGTGCACGAGGCGGCGCCGACGGCGTCGGCGTAGGTGCCGCAACCGATGAGCGGCGAGTCCCCGACACGGCCGGGGAGCTTTCCCGGGGTGCCGCCGGTGGAGGTGCCGGCCGCGAGGCGGCCGCGAGCGTCGACGGCGACGCAGCCCACCGTGCCGTGGCCGGCGCTCCAGCGGTTGCGCTGGGCCTGGGTTGTCAGGGTATCGCCCGGCACCGGCTCGATGCCCGCCCGGCGCGCGAAGTCGCGGGCACCTTGGCCCGCCAGCATCACGTGACGGCCGTCGTCGAGCACCTTCCGCGCCAAGCGGATGGGGTTGCGGATGCCGGAGACCGCGGCCACGGCTCCGGCCTCGAGGGTGTCGCGCATGAGCGCCGCGTCCATTTCCACCTCGCCGGCCGCGTTCAACGACGAACCGGTGCCCGCGTTGAACCGCGGATCGTCCTCGAGCACGGCCACGGCCTCTTCCACCGCCTCCAGCGCCGAGCGCCCCCGGCGCACTGCCGTCCAACCGGTCCGGGCCGCCGCCAGGCAACCGGCGAGACGTTCGCGCCGCTCGGAGCCCGATCCGCGTCCGGCGCCGCCGTGCACGATGATGGCGGGCTGGAACTTCACCGCGCCGTCAACTCCCCGCCGTGGCCGGCGCTGATATGCCCCAGTTCATAGCGCGGGCCGTTGACGGTGTACCCGCCGCGCACCGGATCCTCGGCGAGCAGCAGGGGAGTGTCCAGGTCGATCCATTGGAAGGCTCCGGTGCCGGCCGCCAGATGGACGCTGAAGCCCATGGCCAGACGTGTCTCCACCATGCCGCCGATCATGAGCCCGAGGCCGGAGGCGCGGGCGATGGCGATGATTTCCAGCGCCTGGGCCACGCCGCACTTGGCTAGCTTGATGTTGATCACCTGCGCGAGACCGTCGCGCGCGATGCGCGCGGCGTCCTCGGCGGAGCGACAGGATTCGTCCGCCGCCACCGGCACCCCCGCCTCGCGCGCGACGCGCGCCTGGCCCTCCCAATCCTCTCGCGGCACCGGCTGTTCCAGCAGGGCGGGCTCCATACCCAGGCGGCGCAGCGTGCACAGCACGGCCAGTGTCTGTTCGGCGTCGTAGCCTTCGTTGGCGTCGAGAATGAGACGGCACCCCGGATGACCCGCGCGGATGGCGCGTACGCGCTCGATGTCCCCGTCGACGTCGCCGCCGACCTTGGTCTTCAGCGTGGTGAAACCGCGGGCGCGATATTCCGAGGCGAGGGCCTCGGCCTGTGCCGGATCACAGATGGGAATGGTGATGTCGGTCTCCACGGACACGGAGGCGCCGCCGAAGTACTCGAAGAGAGGCATGCCGTGGCTCCGCGCCAGGGCGTCGAGAAGCGACATTTCCAGCCCTGCCCGCACCGTGGGGGCGCCGGCCAGCGTGGCGGAGAGCGCGCCCAGGAGCGGGCGCCAGCGCAGCGCCTCCTTGCCGATCCATTCCGCTCCCGCCCGGCGTGCCGCCGCCAGCGCCGTGGCCTGATCTTCCGGCGTGACCGTGGGCAGGATGGGAATCTCCCCCCACCCGCTCACGCCGCCGGCGAGTTCCAGTCGCACGGCGACGTTGGAAACCGCGTCCAGGCGCGCGCCGGAAATGGTGAAAGGCGCCTTCAGGGCAACGTCCAGGGGACGCGCTTCGATTCGCGTGATGCACGGCATGGGCGATTCAAGAACAAGCGACCAGCCCAGAGCGTACAATCTGTCGCGGCGTCCCGCAAATACGTCCGACGGTTCGCGAACCCTTTTCGCCGGGTGTTGCGGTTCTTGTGTCGGCCAACCACGGGTCGCCCGCGCTCCCGTCGAAGGCCGTCGCTTCATCTCGCCGTATCTGTTACGTATTCGAGCATCGAGACACATGCGTCCACGCCGTGCGGCTGCACGGAGCACCAAGGAGGACCGAAAATGATATCCGAGGTCGAGTTCGCTCCGGGCAAGAAGGGCTATCTGGCGAGACCCGCGGAGGGCGGCCGTCACCCCGCCGTGATCCAGCTCCATGAACGTTACGGTGTCGTGCGGCACACCACGGACATCGCCGAGCGACTGGCACGGAATGGCTACGTGGCCCTGGCGCCCGACATGTTCTCTCGCTTCACCGGCGACCGGGAAGCGTTGGAGCGCGGCGATATCGGCGTCGGCATCCGTGACGACGAGGCGCTGACGGACTTGGACGAGTGCGTCAACTACCTGCGCGGTCTCGACGATGTCGACGGCGTGCGTATCGCCGTGATGGGCGTGTGCCAGACGGGACGACAGCCGCTGCTGGCGGCGGCCCACCGAGACGACCTGCGCTGCGCGGTGGTGTTCTACGGCGGCATCTACCAACGCGACTGGGAGCCCCACGAGGAGCGCCCGGTCTCGGTGGGGGAGTTCATCCAGCGCTTGTCCTGCCCGGTGCTGGGGGTGTTCGGCGACAGCGACCACATCATCTCGGTGGATGACGTGCGCCGTTTCAGGCGCGCGCTGGAGGACGCCTGGAAGACCTACAACATCCGCATCTTCCGCGACGCGCCCCACGGCTGGCTCAACGATACCATGCCGGGGCGCTACCGGCCGGAAGCGGCCGAGGGCGCCTGGGCCCTGTTGTTGCGTTTCCTCCAACGGCACATGGCCGAAGAGCCCGAAGCGTCCCGTGTGGAATGGGAGTTCGAGGGCGACGTCCCCGCCGTGTACGACTTCTCCAAGATGGTCCGGCTGGCCTGATTCACTGCTTGTCCCCTTACCAGGGCGCGCGGGCCGCGTCTTGTTTGGCTTCCCGGAGATAATCGCTTAGATTGGGGGAGTCAGGGTGTCATGGAGCGGACATTTGCGGAAATGCGAGGTGCACGCGTGAGCTCCGGACGCTCGTGGCTGTGCGGGTTGCTGTTGGTGGCGTGTTGCCTGGCGCCGACCGCGTGGGCGGAGGAGGGTCCCAGGAGCGAGGTCGAGCAGGCGTTGCGCGCCGGTCTTGCCATCCTCGGTGATTCCAGCCTTCAGGAGGACGCCAGGATAGAAGGGGTGCGGGCGGTCTTTCTGCCGCTCTTCGACTTCCCCGAGATGGCCCGGCGCTCGCTGGGCGCCCACTGGCGCCGTCGGACGCCGGAGGAGCGGCAAGAGTTCACCCGGCTCTTCGGTGCCTTGCTGGAGAAGACCTATACGAGCCGCATCGCCGGTTTCAGAAGCCAGCGGGTGCATTTCACCGGTGAGGAGATCGACGGGCGTTACGCCCAGGTCGAGACCCGGATCGTGGACCGGAAGGGACGCAGGTTCGACCTGGACTACCGCCTGCACCGGGTGGAGGCCGCCGGCAAGTGGCTCATCTATGACATCGTCATCCAGGACATCAGCCTGGTCAACAATTATCGCGCCCAGTTCAACCGCGTGATCAACCGGAGTTCCTACGAGAGCCTGATGGCCAAGCTTCGCGCCCGGTAACGCCAAGACGGCCGACGGACGGTGGTTCCACCGGTCACACCGAGGATACATGCAGGAAGAGTCGGTTCCAGCCGTTCCCAAAAAAGCATCCACCCTCGTGCTCGTGCGTCCGGCGCATGCCGGTGTGTTCGAGATCTTCATGACACGGCGGCCCCGTGAAATGCGTTTCCTCGGCGGGTTCTTCGTGTTTCCCGGAGGCGCGGTCAAGGGGGCGGATGCCTCGCCGGCGATGCTGGATCTGTGTCGCGGACTCTCGCCCGCGGATGCCCGTGCGCGTTTGGGGGACGAGTTGAGCGCCGAGGACGCCATGGGGCACAGGGTGGCGGCCATCCGCGAGCTGTACGAGGAAGTGGGGGTGCTGCTGTGCGTGGTCCGGGAAAACGGCGCGGCCGTCGCGCCGGAAGCTTGGGAACGCGTGGTGGCAAGGCGCACCGCGCTGCTGGGCCGTGAAGTCAGCTTCCCGGAACTGCTGACGTCCGAAGGGCTCTGCTGCGACGTCGGCAAGCTCGTCTACTTCTACCACCGCACCACGCCCGAGCGTTACGCCATGCGCTTCGACACCCGCTTCTTCCTGGCCGTCTTGCCGGAGGGGCAGACGCCGCTGGAGGTATCGGAAGAGGTGACGGAGAGTCTTTGGATCACCCCCGCCGAGGGGCTGCAACGAGCGGAGCGGGGGCGCATGGCCATCATCCCGCCGACCCTGGCGACCCTGCGAACGCTGGCCGAGCTGGGCACATGGGACGCGCTTTGCCGGGACTTCGCGCTGCCGTTGCCGGAGAATGAATGAACCTGCCCGGGAGGGTTGGGAGGGAGCAGTCGATACCATGAGAACGGTGGACGTCATCGCGGAGATCCTGAAGCGCGAAGGGGTGCCCTACCTGAGTGCCTTCCCCACGTCGACCCTGATCGAAGCGGCGGCCGCGGCGGGCATCCGGCCGGTGATCTGCCGCCAGGAGCGCGTGGGGGTGGGGATCGCGGACGGATACAGCCGGGTCAACAACGGCACGCCGCCGGGCGTGTTCGCCATGCAGTTCGGTCCCGGGGCGGAGAACGCCTACGCGGGCGTGGCCACGGCTTTCTCGGACGCCGTGCCGATGCTGCTCCTGCCCCTGGGGCACTCGCGCGAACGGGACGGCGTCTTTCCCCAGTTCAGCTCCGTCAGGAACTACGCGCCGGTCACCAAGTTCGTGGAGCAGGTCACCACGGCGGACCGGATCGTCGATGCCATGAGGCGGGCGTTCGCGCGCCTCAAGATGGGACGTCCCGGACCGGTGATGGTGGAGATCCCCGTGGACGTGGCCGGGGAAGAGCTCGATGCGGCGGTCGTGGAGCGGTACCGCCCGGTGAAGGCGGCGGTGTCGCAGGCGGACCCGGGCGACGTCATGGCGGCGGCGAAAGCGCTGCTGGAAGCGCGGGATCCCGTGATCCTGGCCGGCCAGGGGGTGCTCTACGCCGAGGCGGCGCCGGAGCTGCTGGAGCTGGCGGAGCTCACCCGCGTGCCCGTGGTCACCACCATGGGCGGCAAGAGCGCTTTCCCCGAATCCCACCCGCTGGCGCTGGGCAGCGCCTCCGGCGTCATGAATCTGCCGGTGTACCACTTCCTCAGCCAGGCCGACGTGGTGCTGGCCGCGGGCACGAGCCTCACCCGGCATCCCATGACCACACCGATCCCGGCGGACAAGACCTTCATCCAGGTGATCGACGATCCCATCGACGTGGGCAAGAACTACGACGTCGAGTACCCGGTCATCGGCGACGCTCGGCTCGTGCTGCGGCAGTTCGTCGAGGCGGCCAGGGACCTGCTGAACGGGCGCTCCCGGGACGATCGTTCCCCCGTTCGCGCCATCGCCGAGCTGCGCGCCACGTGGCTCGATGCGTGGAACGAGAAGCTCTCCTCCGACGAGGTCCCCATCAACCCGTACCGGGTCATCGCCGAGTTCATGAAGGCGGTGGACCCGGCGGAGGCCATCGTCACTCACGATTCCGGCAGTCCGCGGGACCAGATCATGCCCTTCTACCGCTCGGCCGGGCCGCGCTCGTACCTGGGGTGGGGCAAGTCCCACGGCCTGGGTACCGGACTGGGATTGAACCTCGGCGCCAAGCTGGCGGCGCCGGACAAGTTCGTCGTGAACTTCATGGGCGATGCCGCGTTCGGCATGACCGGGCTCGACTTCGAGACCGCGGTGCGCTCGAACCTCCCGATCCTGACCATCGTGCTCAACAACTCCACCATGGCCGTGGAGACGCGCCACATGACGGTGTCGCACGAGCGTTACGGCAGCCGCGACCTGGGCGGAAACTACGCGGACATGGCCCGCGCCATGGGCGGATGGGCCGAGCGCGTGGAGGACCCGGCCGAGGTGGGTCCCGCCATCGTGCGCGCCCGGCGCGCCACCGAAGAGGGCCGGGCGGCACTGCTGGAGTTCATCACCAGCGCCGAAATCGAATATTCCTACAAGGGCGCGTTCTGAGCCGCACCGGCGGCCCCGAAGCGTTGAAAGGATACCATGAGAAGGTCCATCGGTTTGATCGCGCTGGGCGCGTTTATCTTGTTCTCGCTCGTCGGCGAGGCCGTTTACCTCTACACGGATTATCTCTGGTTCCGTGAGATCGGCTACTCCGGGGTATTCACCAAGACGCTGTGGATCAAGGTGTCGCTGGGGCTGATCTCCGGGCTCCTGTTCTTCGCGCTCTTCTATTTCAACATCAAGCTCGCGGCGCGCCGGCGCGAGGGAGTGGTGCCGCTCCAGAGCAGCAACCCCGAGGTGCCGGGCTTCGAGGAGCTGGATCCCCTCATCCGCCGGTTGCTGCTGCCGGTGGCGCTGGTGCTGGGTTTCCTGGCCGCGCCTCAGGCGGCCATGCACTGGGAGTCCGTGCTGCTCTACTTCAACGGGGTTCCCTTCGGCATGCAGGACCCGCTCCTGGACAAGGATATCGGATTTTATCTGTTCCAGCTCCCGGCTCTGGACGCCGTCTACCGCTGGTTCCTGGTGGCCTTGGGCGTGATCCTGGTGGCCACGACCTTCGTCCATTTCCTCTACGGCGGCATCCAGTACTCCGAGAACGGCCTGTCGGTGCACCGCGCCGCCAAGATGCATGTTTCGGTGCTGTTGGCGCTGGTGTTGCTGGTCCTGTGCGGCGGCTATCTGCTCGACGCCTACAAGCTGCTCAATTCGCACAACGGCGTGGTGTTCGGCGCCGGCTACACCGACATTCACGCTCGCCTTCCGGCGTTGCGCGTGCTCGCGGTGGTGGCGGCGCTGGTGGCGGTGCTGTGCCTGGTGCAGATGCGCCGGCCGGGCTTGCGAACCCTCTTCATCGGTCTCGGCGCCCTGGCGGCGGTGCACGCCGTGGGCATGTACGCCTATCCGTCCTTCCTGCAGCAGTTTCACGTGGTCCCCAACGAACTGGTGGCGGAAACGCCCTTCATCGAGCGCAACATCCGCTCGACCCGGCATGCCTACGGTCTCGACCGGGTCGAGGCCCAGGTGTTCCCGGTGAACGAGGTGCTGACCGCGGACGATCTGCAGGAGAACGACGCCACCGTCAAGAACATCCGCTTGTGGAACTACCAGCCACTGCTGTCCACCTATGCCCAGTTGCAGCAGATCCGCACCTACTACGAGTTCGTGGACGTGGACAACGACCGTTACCAGGTCGACGGCGAATACCGCCAGGTGATGCTGTCGGCGCGCGAGCTGTCCCACGAGCAGCTTCCGAGCCGCATCTGGATCAACGAGCATCTGATCTACACCCACGGTTACGGTGTGGTGTTCAGCCCGGTGAACCAGATCAGCAAGGAAGGGTTGCCCGAATTCTTCGTCAAGAACATCCCGCCGGTATCCAACGGTTTCTTCAAGGTGACGCGGCCGGAGATCTACTTCGGCGAGGTGGCCAACGACTACGTGTTCGTCAAGACGCGGGCGCGCGAGCTGGACTACCCGGCCGGCGACCAGAACGTCTACACCACCTACGATGGCGAGGGCGGTGTGCCGTTGCGCTCGTTCTGGCGCAAACTCCTGTTCTCGGCGCGTTTCGCTACGCTGCGCATCTCCCTGTCCAACGACCTCACGCCGGAGAGCCGGATTCTCTACCACCGCAAAGTCCAGGACCGTGTGCGGAAGCTGGCGCCGTTCCTCGATTTCGACGAGGACCCCTACCTGGTGGTGACGCCGGAAGGGCGGCTCTTCTGGATCATCGACGGTTACACCACCTCCGACCGCTATCCCTACTCCGAGCCCACGGACGGGATCGGCAACTACATGCGCAACTCCGTGAAGACCGTGGTGGACGCGTACAACGGCACGGTGGACTTTTACATCGCCGACGGGGACGATCCCGTGGTGAGGGCCTACGCCAGCGGGTTTCCCGGGCTGTTCAAGCCCATGGAAGGCCTGCCCGACGCGCTCCGTTCCCACGTCCGCTATCCGCAGGACTTCTTCAAGGTGCAGGCGCACATGTACGCCACCTACCACATGCAGGACCCGCAGGTCTTCTACAACAAGGAGGACCTGTTGAGCGTCCCCATCCGCACGGTGGACGAGCAAGAGCGGCAGATAGAGCCGTACTACACCATCATGCGGCTGCCCGGGGAGGAGAAGGAGGAGTTCGTGCTGCTCCTGCCCTTTACCCCCAACAACCGCGACAATATGCGCGCGTGGTTGGCGGCGCGCAGTGACGGCACCCACTACGGCAAGCTCCTGGCCCTCAATTTCCCCAAGGACCGCCTGGTCTATGGGCCCAAACAGGTCGACGCCCGCATCGACCAGGACGCCTTCATCTCGCAGCAGTTGAGCCTGTGGGGCCAGCGCGGCTCGGAGGTCATCCGCGGCAGCCTGCTGGCGATTCCCATCCAGGATTCGCTGCTGTACGTTCAGTCGCTGTACCTGGCGGCGGAGCAGGGATCGCTGCCCGAGCTCAAGCGGGTGGTCGCGGTGTTCGGCAACCGTATCGCCATGCGCGAGAACCTGGAGGACGCGCTGCGCGAGCTGTTCGGTTCCACGGCAAGTGTCGAGGGTGCGGCGCCCGCGCCCGCCGTCACGTCCGCCGCGGCAAGGGAGCAGGGCGGTGATGCCGAGGCCCGGGCACTGGAGCATTACCGGCGCTCGATGGAGCGCCTGCGGGCCGGCGACTGGGCCGGCTTCGGCGACGCGCTGCGTCAGCTCGAGCAGTCGCTCCAGGCCATGCAAACGCCGTAGGTGATACGGGGGGTGTATGAGAAGCATGACAGGCTTTGGCCAAGCCATCCTCCAGGACAGGCGGGGCAAGGGCTCGGTACAGATCCGTAGCGTCAACCACCGCCACGCCGATGTTCACCTGCGCGTGCCGAAGCTCTACATGAGCCTCGAGGACGAGTTGCGGGAGCAGGCGCGTGCGCAGATCCACCGGGGCCGCACCGACATCTACGTGGACCGGACGCCGCTCAAGGGGCGCGGTTACCGCGTGGAGGTGGACGAAGCCTTGATGGAGCAATACTGTGATGCGCTCCGGCGTATCAAGCAACGCTTCCGGCTCGAGGGTGACATCGACCTCCAGTTGGTGCCGCGCCTGCCGGATCTCTTCCAGTTCAAGGAGCCGGAAGAGATCGAAGCGGGCGAGCGGCAGCTTGCGTTGCGCGCGCTGCAGGCGGCTCTGAAAGCGCTCACCCGGTCGCGCGACCGGGAGGGGCGCAACCTCAAGCGCGACATGACCGCGGAGGCGCGCCGGCTCACCCACACGTCCCGGCGGCTCGGGAAGAGCGCCGAGTCCATCGACCGGCGGCTCCAGGAGCAGAACGCCGCGGCCAATCCGGTGGGCGAAGCCGGCAGCAACGCGTTCAAGGGCAGTATCAACGAGGAGGTGGTGCGCCTCGGCAGCCACGTGGAGATGCTCGCCAGCCTGATGCGCGAGCGCGAGCCGGTGGGAAAGAAGATCGACTTCTTGCTGCAGGAGATTCAGCGGGAGCTGAACACCATCGGTGCCAAGGCGCCGCAGCTCGAGGTCGTGCGGCTGGTGCTGGGCGGCAAGGAAAGCGTGGAAAAGATCCGCGAGCAGGTCCAGAACGTGGAATGACGGTCACGATCGGCAGCTTTGCCCGGCGCGGTCCGGGCGTCGTCTTCATCGTGTCGGCTCCTTCGGGAGCGGGCAAGACGACGTTGACACGGCGGGTCTTGGACGTCCACTCCGAGATGAGGCTGTCGGTGTCGTGCACCACCCGGGCGCCGCGGACCGGCGAGACTCAGGGCGAGGACTATCACTTCGTGTCCGAGCCGGTATTCAGGCGGATGCTTGACGCCGGCGAGTTCGCGGAGTGGGCCGAGGTGCACGGAAGCCTCTACGGCACGCCACGGCGCATGCTGGAACGGCAACTCCGGAAAGGACAGGACGTCCTGCTGGACATCGACGTACAGGGGGCGCGCCAGATCAAGGAGCACTTTCAAAGCGCCGTCTCCATCTTCGTCCTGCCGCCGTCGCTGGCAGAGTTGCGGCGCCGGCTGGCGGCGCGGGGCACGGACGCGCGCAAGACCATCGAGCAACGTTGGTTGCGGGCGCGGCATGAAATTCAGGAAATCACGGGGTATGATTATTTCATCGTGAACCGCGACGTCGACGATGCGGTAGCACGCCTTGCCGCCATCATCGCGGCTGAAAGGGTGAAGGTTTGCAGGTTCATTCAGATGCGGAAGCCGGTGTAAGCTCCCGGCGCCGATCCCGCGGCACGGCTGGCAAGGGCGCCGCCAACGAGCTGGTGGAAAAGGTCCTGCAGTACCAGCCCACGGCGGACGTGGAGCCGTTGCGCCAGGCGTACCAGTTCACCGCGAAGGTGCACGAGGGACAGAAGCGTCTTTCCGGGGAACCCTACGTGACCCATCCCCTCGCGGTGGCGGGAATATTGGCGGACCTGAAGCTGGATCTTCCCAGTATCATCGGCGCCATGCTGCATGACACCGTCGAGGATACCGTGGCGACGCTGCCGCAGATCGAGGAGCAGTTCGGCGCGGAGATCGCCGTGCTGGTGGACGGCGTCACCAAACTGAGCCAGGTCAATTTCAACAGCCAGGAGGAAAAGCAGGCCGAGAACTTCCGCAAGATGATTCTGGCCATGGCCAAGGACATCCGCGTGGTGCTCATCAAGCTGGCCGACCGTACGCACAACATGCGCACGTTGCAGTACCTTTCCGTCGAGAAGCAGCGGCGCATCGCGCAGGAAACGGTGGACATCTACGCTCCCATCGCGCACCGGTTGGGGATTTACTGGATCAAGAGCGAGCTGGAAGACTTGGCGCTCAAGTACCTGCGCCCGGAAGTCTACGCCGAGTTGAAGCACAACGTGGCGCAGAAGCGGAAGAACCGGGAGAAGTACACCAACGACGTCATATCGCGGATGAGCAAGGCCTTGGCCGAAGAGGGCATCGACGGCGAGGTAAGCGGACGGCCCAAGCATTTCTACAGCATCTTCCGCAAGATGGAGAACCAGAGCCTGGACTTCAGCCAGGTGTACGACCTCGTGGCCTTTCGGGTGCTGGTGGACACCCAGCGCGAGTGTTACGAGGCCATGGGCGTCGTCCACTCCAAGTGGCGCCCGGTGCCGGGCCGGTTCAAGGACTACATCGCGCTTCCCAAGGCGAACATGTACCAGTCGCTGCACACCACCGTCATCGGCCCCAATGCGCAGCGCATCGAGATCCAGATCCGCACCCACGACATGCACCGCGTGGCCGAGGAGGGCATCGCCTCCCACTGGCGCTACAAGAAGGGCCAGGACCTTCAGGTAACGGACTTCCAGCGCTTCACGTGGCTGCGGCAGCTTCTCGAATGGCAGCAGCACCTCTCCGATCCCCAGGAGTTCCTGCACAGCATCAAGGAGGACCTGTTCCCCGACGAAGTGTACGTGTTCACGCCGGGGGGTGACCTCCACAGCTTTCCGAAGGGCGCCACCATCATCGATTTCGCCTACCGTATTCATTCCGACATCGGACAGCGTTGCACGGGCGCGCGGGTAAACGGGCGGCTCGTCCCCTTCAAATACATACTGCGGAGCGGCGACACGGTGGAGATCATCACGACCCAGGAGCAGACCCCGAGCCGGGACTGGCTCAAGGTGGCGAAGACGCCCCGCGCCAAATCCCGGATTCGCGCCTGGATTGCCGCGCAGCAGCGCGAGCGCAGCGTGGCCCTGGGTCGCGAGATCCTCGAAGGGGACCTCGCCCGCCACGGGCTCGACTACCAAGCGCTCGAGGACCAAGGGACCATCAAGACGCTGGGACGGGACCTCGGAGTCCGGAACGAGGAAGGTCTCCTGGCGGGCATCGGCTACGGCAAGGTGATGTCGCACCAAGTGCTGGCCAAGCTGCTCCCGCCGGAACAGATTCACAAGGACAAGGAGCAGATCGAGGGCGGTCTGGAGCGTCTTTTCCGGCTCGTGGGGTCACGCGATCGCGGCGTGCGCGTCACGGGTATCGATGACGTGCTGGTGCGGTTCGCGCGCTGCTGCCATCCGTTGCCGGGCGAGGACATCGCCGGCATCATCACGCGCGGACGGGGTGTGACGGTCCACGTGGCGGGGTGCCCGACGGCCCTGGAGGGCGATCCGGCCCGAAAGGTGGAAGTGAACTGGGCGGACGACGTGAAAATGCCGCGGGCGGTGAAGATCGAGGTGACCTGCGCGGACAAACCCGGCCTCCTCGCGGCCATCAGTTCGGCCATCTCGGAGGCGGGCGTCAACATCGCGCGCGCTCACATACGAACGTTCGACGACAGGGCCGTGAACACCTTCGAGATCATGATCGGCAGCTTCGATCAGTTGGGGCGGGTGCTGCAGGATATCTCGCGGGTGAAGGGAGTGTACCGGGCGAGCCGCGTTCAGGGGTAGTGTCCGTCAAGCGACCTTTTCGACCTTGCCGGATCGCAGACACCGGGTGCAGACGCGGATGCGCTTCACGGCGCCGTTGTACCGTGCGCGAACCTGCTGCAGATTGGGGAGCCAGCGGCGCCGGGTCTTGTTGTTGGCGTGGCTGACGTTGTTGCCCACGGAGGGCCCCTTGCCGCAAATGGTGCATCTTCTGGCCATGGCTACTGTTTCCGTATCCTTTCGATCAATTGCGTCGAGGATACCACATAGTTCCGCGTTTGCGAAGCAGGTGAGGTAGTCGACGGGAGGATCGAATTGATACAGGTAGCACGTTTCCCCGAGCACTTGCGCGTTGTGTTTTCTTGCGGGCCATGTTAAGGCCTAGAAAACACTTCAGCCACGGGGGAGCCAAATGGCGTTGGACTTGCGAGACAGCGTTCGGAAACAGATCGATATCTTGAAGAAGGAATTGGCTTCGGCCACCGAACGGGTCAACGGCTTGAACGACGAGATCAAGCGGCATGAGGTCATCTACGGCATGCTGGCCGGGAACGACAAGCCGGCACCGCGTCGAGGGCGTCCCCGCGGACCGCAAAAGCGCGGTCCCAGCGGTTCCATGATCGACTGGAATTCCATCTTCCAAACGCTGCCCAACGAGTTCACCCTGGACACCATCGGCGCCAACGAGACCGCCCAGGAGAAGCCGCGTGCCTATCTCCGGCAGGTGGTCGTGCGCTGGTCCAAGGAAGGCCGCATCAAGCGCACGGGAAGAGGGCAATACCGGAAGGCCTGATCCTCGCTTTTCACGCGCATCATGCGCACGCCGGCCCGACGCCTTAGCGGCGCGTGGCCGGGCCGTCGGCCGTGGCTCCAGCCCGGCCGCACGATTTCGGGCCGACAAACCAACGTAATTCACCGCCAGGGATTGGAGGTTCCATGCAATTCAATGATTGTCGTCAGTGGATCGAACAAGCGAACGCCATGGGCGAGCTCAAGACCCTCAAGGGGTGCAACTGGGATCTTGAGATCGGCGCCATCACCGAAATGGTCATGCGCAGGGAAGACGGCCCGGCCGTGTTGTTCGACGAGATCAAGGATTATCCGGCCGGCTACCGGGTCCTGTCCAACACGTTGACCTCACGCAAGCGCATCGGCCTGACGTTGAATCTGCCGCCCGGTGACAGCAAGATGGAGTTCGTCAACACTTGGCGGAATCACTACAAGAACATCAAGCCGGTGCCCGCGAAGGTGCTCAAGGACAGCCCCCTGTTCGAGAACGTCTTCGAGGAGGGCAACATCGACCTGTTCAAGTTCCCCACGCCTCGCTGGCACGAACGGGACGGCGGCCGCTACATCGGCACCGGCAGCATCGACATCACCTCCGACCGTGACGAGGGCTGGACCAACTGGGGTACGTATCGCGTGATGGTCCACGACTCGGACACCGTGGGTTTCTATATCTCGCCGGGCAAGCACGGCCGCATTCACCGGGACAAGTATCAACAGACCGGCGAGTCCTTCAAGATGGCCATGTCCTTCGGGCACGATCCGCTGGTGTTCCTCGGCGGCAGCATCGAGGTCCCCTACGGGGTGCCCGAGTACGACTTCCTGGGTGGAATCCGGGGCGAACCCCTGGAGGTGGTGAAGGCGCCGTATTCCGGCCTGATGGTCCCGGCCAACGCCGAGATCGTGGTGGAAGGCGACGTGCTCTTCAACGAGGACCGCGTGGAGGGCCCCTTCGGCGAGTGGACCGGTTACTACGCCAGCGCGGAGCGGAACGAGCCCATCGTCAAGATCAAGCGGCTGTACCATCGCAATGATCCCATCATCCTGGGGTCACCTCCGGGCAGGCCTCCGGCCGAGCTGGGCTGGTATCGGTCGTACCTGCGCTCCGCGCTGATCTGGGACGAGATGGAGAAGGCGGGCGTGCCGGACGTGAGGGGCGTGTGGCTGATGGTGGCCGGCGGCAGCCGCCTGGTCATGGTGGTTTCCATCAAGCAGCGTTACCCGGGACACGCGCGCCAGGCCGCGGTGGTGGCGTCACAGTGCCACGCCGGCGCCTACCTCGGCCGGTACGTCATCGTGGTGGACGACGACATCGATCCCTCCAACACGGACGACGTCATCTGGGCCATGGCCACGCGCTCGGATCCCGACGCGGACATCGACATCATCCGGCGCTGTTGGAGCGGTCCCCTGGACCCGATCGTGCATCCCACGAAGAAGGGCTTCAACTCCCGCGCCATCATCGACGCGTGCCGTCCCTACGAATGGATGGATCAGTTCCCGCCGGTGGCGGAATCGCCCCGCGAAGTGCTCGATGCCACCGAGAAGAAGTGGGGCAAGGTCCTGTTCAGCACCAACGGCACGGGCGCATAGCCCGAAATCAAGGTTTTCCGGGTTTATCGAGACGGCGGGTTCGTCACAAGGGTGACGAACTTGCCGTCTCTTTGTATGCGCAGGACGCGGAGCTGCTTCGTCATGGGGTCTTGCAGCTTTTCCAGCAGATCGCGGGAACTCCTGATGGGCGTGCCGTCCACTTGCACGACCACATCTCCACGGCGGAGCCCGAGTCTGGCGCCGGAGCTGCCGCGCTCCACGTGAGCGACCAGCGCGCCGGCGTCGACGGTCGCGGCAAACAACCTCGCCAAGTCCGGGGTAAGGTCCTGCACTTGCATACCCAGGGTCCGCGCAACCCTGTCCCGCAGTTTCGATTGCCGCCCGTCCATGCGAACGCCCTGCCGCAGGACCTCGGGTGTTGCATAAATCGGCGTGCCCGTCCGTAAAGCCACGGCGATGGCGTCGCTCGGGCGCGCGTCGAGGCGAATGCGCCGGCTGTTCCGTTTAATCGTGATCTCCGCGAAGAAGGTACTCTCGCGCAATTCCGTGATGGTCACGCGTTCCAACTCGGCTTCGAGGCCTCCCAACACCCTTTGAATCAAGTCGTGCGTATCGGGTCTGGGAAGCTTTTCTCCGGCCAGAGCGCGAGCGATGGAGTTGGCTTCGGCCTTGCCGATCCAGATGGGCAGTAGTCGCTCGCCGCCGGCCAACAGCACCACCGGCGTCCCCCGCGTCGGGTCCACGACCACTTGCCGCACCTCCATGCGGACAGGTTCCGCATGCGCGCTCCCGTTCTGAAGCGGCAGTCCCAGGAGTGCCCCGAACAGCAAAGTGCGCGTCAGCACCCTTGTGCAACGGTCGCTTCGGAAACCGCGCCGCTCGGCTGGCCAAACGCCCCGCATGCCGCGGAGCTTAGTCACCGGCGTCGCGCGGTGTCAACAACGTTCGCGAGAGTCGAGCCACCACACCACCCGGATTCCCGCTTCCGCGGGACTGACGATTCGGGGGTGTGCTTCGGATCGCTCTTCACGGACACCTTTTGCAGCATTGGGGTTAAGGGTCCACCAGGGAACGAGGGTTGTCCTTCATGGCGGTGTCGATGTCCACGCGCGGGATTCCTTCGGCCAGCAGCCCCGCGCCAAGCCGCGCCAGCCCTTCCGCCGGAGCCGCCCGGTCCACCTGGCCCACGTCCGTGGACAGGATTGTCCGCGCCGCGCCCACCTGCCGCAGGATAGCCGCGGTCTCCTCGAACGACACCAGGCCCATATCGACCAGGATGAAGCTCAACTCGACGTAGGCGCCGGCGTTGGCCAGATCGAGAAGTTCCGAGACGGCGATGGCCGGGGGATCGTAGCAGGGGTGCGTGACGATGACCTTCCGGACGCCCAGAGCGCCGGCCCGTTCCATCACATGGAACACCTCGTCCCGGCCCGCGTGGCCGGTGGCGAGCACCAGGTCGTGGTCGGCGGCGATGCGCAGGATCTCGTCCAGTGGCCGCCGGAGCCCGGCGGCGAGCACGTTGATGGGCTCTACCTCGGCCAGCGGCCGGGCCAAGGGGGAGACCGTGCCGCCGCACCACTCGGGCGGGATGTCGTATTGCTCGCCTTCGTGATGCCGTGCGGTGAGATGCGCGGCGGCGTGGACCGTAGGCAGCCACACGACCTTGAGGTAGGGTTCGCCGTCGGCCGATGGTCCCAACGCGCCGCGCACGGCCGCGGGATTGATGCCGCCGACATAGTGGTTCAACACGACCGAGCCGTGAAGGCGGACGCCAGTTGCGTCATGCGCCATCTGTGCCCAGCTCGAGGTTGGGGCCATGTGCGACTTCAGCACGACGCCGCCGAGTCCCGTCTCCGCCACATGCCGGGCCAGCGAAATCGCGTCGAAACGCCGCGGAATCCCCTCGGGGCCGCAGTGCACGTGCAGGTCGACCGCGCCGGTGACGTCGAACGCTTCGGGGGTGCTTTTCGAGGTGCTCACGTCAATCCGTCGCTATGGGCAATGGAACGCCGCCGCCATCCTGAATGCGTCAGTCCAGCTTCTCGGGCTGTGTCAAACCCCCATCCGGGATAGGCAACGACCCCTGAATCGTCATTCCCGCGAAAGCTTGCCCTCGACCCCGATCGGGGGCGGGAATCCAGGAGGGGGGTGTTTGTGGCGAGTCTCCCTTCATGTGCCGCAGACGTCCATGGCCGTGTTCGCCAGCACCTCGGCGCACGTCACCATCTCGCTGATGAAGATGTAGCTGCCGTCGGGGCCGGGGTCGAGGAAGCCGCCGCCGGGTCCGTAGTGGAGGCAGGGGATGCCGTGCTTCCAGAGCCAGCAACTGTCGCCCGCGGAGTAGGACATGGGCAGGTGGGCGCCGATGAGCCCGGGCGGCGCACCCGTGACCTTCTCGTGGTTTCGCGCCACCGCCTGGACGATGGCCGCGTCCGGCGGCACGTCCAGCGGGTCCATCACCAGGCGCCGGCAGCCCTTGAAGAAGGGTGGCGGTGGGATCTCGATGGCGTAGTCGAAGTCCGGGTCGGCGTCCGTCAGAGGATCTAGCGCGCGTCTCACGTCGGCGATGACCGAGTCCGCCGTCTGCCCGGGCACGAAGTGTACGTCCACGATGACGGTGCACAGGTCGGGCACGTAGGGCGGCTCCGTCAACACGTAATCTTCACCGCGCCCGCCGATGATGCTGCCGACGTTGAGGCGGGGCAGGGCGGGCAGGTCCGCCCGAGGCGTGCAGGTGAACTCCACGTGGCCCAGGGCCTCGATGACCCGTGTCATCTGCTCCACGGCGTTGACCGTCTCCTCGACCTTGCTTACGTGTCCGGTGACGCCGTAGGTATGGACGGCGAAGTGCACGATGCCGCCGTGCACGGTCACGAGATTGCCCAGGCCGAAGGGCTCCGGCAGCACCGCCATGTCGGTGCGGAAGCCGCTCTCCATGAGATGGTGAGTGCCCTCGCCGCCCTGGGTCTCGCCCACCACGCAGGCCAGCACCAAATCTCCGCACAGCTTCACGCCGCTTCGCCGCACCGCCTCGGCCGCGCCGATCATGGCGGCCACGCCGCCCTTCATGTTCTGCACCCCGTGGCCGTAGAGCCGGTCCCCCTCCACCACCGGCGTCCAGGGGTCGCGCGTGCAGCCCCGGGTGAGGGAGTTGATGTCGATGTGGCCGTTGAACATGAGGCTCGGGCCGCCGCCCGCGCCCTCGAGGATGGCGATGGTCTGGCAGCGGCCGGGCGCCACTTCCTGGAGCGTCACTTGGTAGCCGCGCTCCGAGAAGTAATCCCGCAGGAAGAGAGCCACCGGGGTCTCGTCGGGGCAGAAGCTCGGGATCTTGATCAGCTCGCCGGCGAGTCCCACGAGTTCCGTTGCGTCAACATCAATCTCAGGCTCTGTCATGGACGTGTCCGTTCCCCTGGATTCCCGCCCCCGATCGGGGTCGAGGGCAAGCTTTCGCGGGAATGACGATTCAGGGGGACCCGGTGAGGCGCATCACCAGTCCCGCCATGAGCATGGCGCCGTGGGCCAGGGCGCGCTCGTCCACGTCGAACGTGGAGGTGTGGTGTCCCGTGGGGGTGCTGCCGCCGAGCAGGAAGTAGAGGGACTTGCCGCCGTGTTCCTGGACCCGGCGCATGAAGTAGGTGGCGTCCTCGCCGCCGCCCAGGGGGCGGGCGTCGTGGACGCGGAAGTCCACGGGCGAAGACCCGGCCACCCGCGCCAGGTGGTCCTTCATCTCGCCGTCGGACTTGGCGCCGATGGTGCGGCCGGTGATCTCGCTGGTGACCTCGACCCCCTGGAGCGTGGCCGCGCCTTCGATGCAGCGCCGCGCGCCTTCCTCCATGAGCTCGCAGATCTCGTCGGTGCCGCCGCGCACTTCGTACTTCATGTGGGCCTCGGACGGCACCACGTTGGTGCCGGTGCCGGCGTTCAGCACGCCGACGTTGACGAAGGTGGCGCCCTGGCCGTTGCGCGGCAGGGCGTGGAGCGCCAAGGTGGCCTGGCACGCCGCCAGCAGCGCGTTGCGCCCCCGTTCCGGCGCGCCGCCCGCGTGGGAGGCCACGCCGCGGAAACGCGCCTCCATCTTCACGGACGAGAGGAAGTGGGTCGCCTCCAGCGCCACTTCGCCCAGCGGCAACGTCGGTCCGCCCATGTGCAGGCAGGCGAAGTAGTCCGTGTCGTCCACCACTCCGGCCTCCACCATGGGATGGGCGCCGCGGCCGCCTTCCTCCGCCGGCTGGAACAAGAGCTTCACGCGCCCGCGCCAGTCCGGGTTGGCGGCCAGCAGCTCGGCCGCGCCCAGGCCGATGGTCACGTGGGCATCGTGGCCGCAGGCGTGCATGACGTCGGGCTTGCCGGAAGCGAAGCCGCGGGCCACGGGCGGATGCGCCGGGTCGTCGGACTCGGCCACCTCGGTGGCGTCCATGTCGAAGCGCAGCGCCACGGTGGGGCCTTCGCCGCGCTCGAGGATGCCCACCGCACCCGGCACCTCGATGTCCCGCGCCAACTCACCCGCCTGGGCGCGGCTCTCCCGCACCACCGCCTCCTCGGGCCAGCCGCGCACCGCGTCCGGATGGATGCAGTCAGACCCCGTCTCCACCCGGTAGCCCAGCTCGCGCAGCCGGTGCACCACCATGCCGGTGGTGCGGAACTCGGTCCAGCCCGCCTCGGGGTGGCGGTGCAGGCTGCGCCGGATGTCGGTCAAGTCGGGGAGCTTGGACTCGGCCTGCCGCATGAGTTCCTTCAGGTATTCGTTGAGCTGTTGTGCCATAACCCACCAGTTTTATATAGTTTAGAGGCCTTCTATCCCTCCCGCGCGATCTCCACCACGCGCCTGCGTTGCTCCTGGGTGCCGAGGGGCATGAGCAGGGGCAGGTCGAGACCGCCGCGGACGAACTCGTCCAGGCGCTGGCGGCATTCGTCCGGCGTTCCGGTCACGGAATGCGCGTACACCACTTCGTCGCTGATGAGGCCCTTGGCCTCGTCCCAGGCGCGCCGGCCGACGGCGTCGGCGAGGCGGTCCTGGTCCACGGCGCCGCCCCCGAGGCGGATGTTGTCGGCGTGGTGCTTGTTGCGGAAGATGTACGCCAGAAAGGTCTTGGTGGCGTCCATGGCCTCCCGCGGGTCGTCGGATACCGAGGCCGCGATGAACCCGGCGACTTCTCCCGTGGCGTCCTTCCCGGCGCGGGCGACGCCTGCCTCCACCTCGTCCACGCAGTGCCGGATGTACGCCGGAGTGCAGCCGGCGGACAGCAGCACGCCGTCGGCCACCTCGCCGGCCAGGCGCAGCATCCCGGGCCTCACCGCCGTCATGTAGATGGGTATCTCGGTGCCGGGTGTGAGCCCCATGCTGGCGCCGTGGACGGTGAACATCTCGCCCTCGAACCGCACCGTCTCGCCCGCCAGGAGCGCGCGCAGCAGCGTCATGTACTCGCGCATGGTCCTGAGCATCCGCTCGGCCTGGATGCCGATCTCCCGGAGCGCCGTGGGGTTGGCCGTGCCCGCCGTGGCCGCCACCCGTCCCGGCGCGAACTCCTCCATGGTGGCCAGCGCCATGGCGGTGACCATGGGGTGGCGCGAGTAGGGGCTCAGGGGCGCGGGGTTGACCTTGATACGGGGAGTGCGGGCCAGGAATGCCATGGCCGATGCGATGGAGTCCCGGAAGCAGATGTGGTCGGACATCCAGATGGAGTCCATGCCGATCTCGTCGGCCAGTTGCGCCAACTCGATCATCTCCTGGATCGAGTAGAAACCGTCGAAACACAAGCCCGCGTGCATGGCCGACAGAGTAGAACAACCGAGACGGGAATGAAAGAAGACGAAAGCCCCTCTGGCGCCATTCCCGCGGAGCAGGCCGTGTCAAAACGTGGTCCGGACAAGAACCGGCGCCAAACCCCCCGATTCGTCATTCCCGCGGAAGCGGGAATCCAGGGGTGGTGAGGCGGGGGAGCGTCGCTGTAGCACCCCTCCACCGCCCCTGGATTCCCGCTTCCGCGGGAATGACGAATCGGGGGGCGTCGCCTCAGCAGTCTTGGCACAGGCTGTTCCGCGGGAATGACGAATAGTGGGGCGGCGCCTCAGCAGTCTTGACACGGCCTGTTCCGCGGGAATGACGAATCGTGGGGCGGCGTCTCAGCAGTCTTGGCACAGCCTGTTCCGCGGGAATGACGAATCGAAGGGGCTGTGCCCATCAGTTGTGACACAGCTTGGAAAGCGGGAATCCAGGGGCGGGGAGGGGCTAAATGGGCGTGTTTCGGTCTTGTTCGTACCGGTGGCTCAGGGGAATCCCGTATCGAGGATCGCCTGAAGGTCCGCGGGGCTTGTCCCTTCCAGACCCATGTCCGCCAGCGTGAGGCCTGTGTGACGGTAGTCCACGCGGTTCATCTCCGACGCGAGGGTGATGAGGGCGTCGATGACCGGCGTGTCGATGCCCAGCAGGGCGGCCAACTCGGCCATGGGCACGAGGCCGTAGCCCACGTCTTCGTGCACGTAGCGGTGGTCGTGGGTCGTGGGCGACACGATGGTCTTGTTGGGCTCGCTCTCCTGCGTGGCCTGGTAGACGTCGCCGCTGGCGAGGGCCGCGTCGGAGGTGAGGCCGGCGGCGTGGAAGATCTCCACGAAGGTGCGCGGCGGCAGCCCAAGCGCGCGCACGATGGCCAGCCGTTCCCGGTCCACCCCCTCGATCATGCGCGCCACCGAGGGCGACAGGGCCTCCCGGTAGAAAAGCATCGCGCCGCCGTGCTGCTCGATCCAGCCGGCGTTCCCCACCATGCCGGCGGGGTGCATGATGGCGTTGATGTTGGAAAGGCCGGTCTCCAGCACGTTGCGCGCGGGCACGATGTTGGCGAACACCGCGGTCATGTCCGGCAGGATCTCCGGCCCATGGGCGGCGGGGAAGGCCGCGCAGCCGAGGTTGGCGGTGCGCCGGTAGACTTCCACGCGCGCCGCGCCGGCCATGCGGCAGATGCACGTGAGGGTCACGGTCTCGCAGCAGCGAACGGGCACCCGGCATCCCGCGCGTCGCAGTTCGTGCACGAAGTGCAGGCTGCCCCCGGTCTGGCCCGGGTTCAGGTGGACGATCTGGTCCTCGGTCAGGAGGGGCGCCAGCGAGCGCGCCATGAACGCGTGGGCCACCGCCGGGGCGGCGATGGTGATCAGGTCGGCGCCGGCGACGGCCTCCTCCAGCGCCGTCGTCGTGAGCCGCGGCCGCCCGAAGCTCTCCCGGCCGCCCTCCACCAGCTCGACGCCGCCGCGCGCTAGCAAGGGTGCCAGCGTCTTCTCGGAACGGGAGTAGAGCCGCGTGTCGAACCCCCGAATGGCGAGGTCCGCCGCGGTGGCGCCCCCGCCGTTGCCCGCGCCGAGGACGGCGACCTTCGTAATGCTCATGGTGTGAATCCGACGCTTCAAACCGACATTCCCGCTCTGACGGCAATGACGGTCACGGGCTTCAATGCCATCCCAAGGACAAGGTCCCCGTCACTTGTCCAAGCGGTACCGCTCCACCTTCTCTTCGTCCAACTCCACGCCCAGCCCCGGCCCCCGCGGCACCTTGACGGCGCCGTCGACGAACGCGAAGGGCTCGGTGACGATGTCGTCCTTGTAGTAGATGCCGGCGACGCGCCCGGTGGCCTCGGCGTCGGGGGTGGTGACGGGGATCACGCAGCCCAGGTTGGCGGCGGCGGTCGAAGCGGCCAGGTGGACGTTGGCGGCGTTGCCCACGCCCATCTCCACCGAGCCGTTGACGTTGCACGGGAAACCCGCGGCCTCGGCGATGGCCGCCACCTTCTTGGCCTTGAGCAGACCGCCGGGCTTGGTGGTGTAGATGGAGATGATGTCCGCGGCCTTCTTCTCGATGATCTCCAGGACGTCCCAGGTGGTCCAGGCGCTCTCGTCGGCCATGACCGGCGTGTCCACGCGCCGGGTGACCTCGGCCATGGCGTCGAGCCCCTCCACGGGTTGCTCCATGTAGAGGATGTTGTACGGCTCCATGGCCTTGGTGGTGCGCACCGCCTCCTTCGCGGACTTGTAGCCGTTGTTGGCGTCCACCGTGAGGTTCATGTCCGCCCCGAGAGCCTCGCGTACCCGTCGCAGAAGCTCGACGTCCCGTTTGGGTTCCACGCCTCCCTTGAGCTTGATGGTCTTGATCCCTTCCTCCTGTACCCGGAGCACCTCGGCCACCGCTTCGTCCATGTCCATGAGGCCGATGCTGTGGGAGATGGGCACGGATTCACGGTAGAGCCCGCCCAGGAGCTGGTAGGCCGGTACCCCGGCCGCCTTGCCCACCACGTCGTAGAGCGCCATGTCGATGGCCGCCTTGGAATAGGGGTATCCCTTGACCGCCTGGTCCATGAGGGTGTGAAGCCACTCGATGCGGCGCGGGTCCTCGCCCACGAGGGCAGGCGCCAGGATGTCGTGGATTACGGCCGCCACCGAGGTGGGGGTCTCGCCGTAGTAGCGCATGTGGTCGCCGCCCCAATCCTTGAGCGCCGGGGCTTCGCCCAAACCGGTCAAGCCCTCGTCGGTGACGAGCTTCACCACCAGGTAGACGCCGATGGGGGTCTTGAGATTGGCCCACTGGTGTACCCGCCGCGTGGGCAGCCGGACGGGAATGGTCTCGATGTTGTGGATCTTCATCTTGGCTCCGTGGATCCGTCAGCCGATGCGTATGAGCTTGTCCGTGTCGGTGGCGTTCGACAGCAGCTCGCAGCCGTCCCGGGTCACCAGCAGCATGTCCTTGTTCTGAAGCCCCATGCGGCCGGGAATGTACACCAGCGGCTCGATGGCCACCACCATGCCTTCCTCCAGCACTTCCTCGCCGTAGCGTCCCAGGTAGGGCTCTTCGTGCAGGAACACGCCGATGCCGTGGCCCACGAAGCTGATGGGCTCCAACCCCAGTTCGTCGAACTTCTCCAGGAACCGGCGATAGACCTCCTGGGCATGGGCGCCGGGCTTGATCAGGTCCATGACCAGGTACTTGCACTCCACCAGGTTGTCCCAGATGCGCGCCTGCTCCTCGGTGGGCGCGCCCACCACCGCCGTCCGGCACACGCCGGCGTGATAGCCGTCCAGGACGCCGAAGAGCTCCATGCGGATCAGGTCGCCTTGCCGGAGCGTCCGTTCCGTGGGGCCCACGTTGGGGAACTGGCTGCGCTCGCCCGAGGCGATGATCATGAGCTTGAAGTGCTCCGCGCCGCCGGCGAAGATCCGCCCGGTCAGCTCGCCCGCCATCTCCATTTCGGTCATGCCCGGCCGCGCATTGGCCAGGGTGCCGCCGATGGCCGAGTCCGTGATCCGGCTCAGGGCGCGCAGCAGCTCGATCTCGCGCGCGGTCTTGACCTGGCGCAGCTTGCCGAAGAGCGCGTCCGCGGCCACGAAGTCGGCCTTGGGCAACAGCCCGCGCAGGGTGGCGAAGTCGCCGGCGGGGAGATACTCCATCTCCACGCCCACCCGGCCTCCGGCCAGCCCGCGCGCCTCCATGGCGGCGGCTACCTCGCGCATGGGGTCGTCGGTGAACTCCCGGTACACGCGGATGTCGTCGACGGAGGCGTGCGCCTTCACCGTGGTCTCCTCCATGTCGATGGCCACCATGGTCGTGTGTCCCGACCGGTCCACGAGGCACATGGCGTGGCGCCAGCGCATGAGGAGTTGCGAGGGCACCACGAACCCGGTAGTGTAAGCTAGGTTCTCGGGCGAAGCGGCGATAAGGGCGTCAAGACCCCGCTCCACCATGGCGGTCTGTTGTCTAACAATGATGTGTGGGTCCATGTCTTGAAGCTTCGCGGCATAGCTACTGTTGAAAGGATAGTGTACCGGTCAACACCGGGTACAGCAACTTCAGCGCCTGGTGCCCGTAAGGGCCGCGGGCACGAAGGCCTCTGTGATTCCCCGCCGCGCCTCCCTCGTGAGTTCATGTTATTGGTTCCCGCGCAAGAACGGAATAGTTGGTGTTTTGGACGGTCTCAGCAAGAGGGTAAGGTTCCTAAGAATACTTGGATACGTAGCGGGTCCGACTAAACTAAGGGACCCTAGGAGTAACAGAATGAGTCTTGATGAGGAAATAAGCGCTCGCCGCGCTGAAGTACGTAGTGATGGCTACCCCATGTCTATCGGGGAACTCATCAACCTCTACCGCGATAATGAGTTAGATATACACCCTGAGTTTCAACGATTCTTTCGATGGAGCGAAGAGCAAAAATCGCGCCTTGTAGAGTCAATCCTCTTGGGGATTCCCATCCCTTCGATCTTCGTTTCCCAAAGGGATGACGGCGTGTGGGACGTAATTGACGGGCTACAACGGCTTTCCACTATCTTCGAGTTGGTCGGCATTCTCAAAGACCAAAAGGGCGAAGAACTACCGCCATTGACTCTCAAGAAAACAAGGTATTTGCCTTCGCTGGAGGGTAAGAAGTGGGAAAATGGAACGGACGAAACGTCGTCTATTGGGACCACCAATCGCCTTGTTGTCAGACGTTCGAAGATTGATGTCAAGATAATGCTACGCGAAAGCAGCGAATCGAGTAAGTACGAGCTGTTTCAACGCCTCAACACCGGCGGTTCACCGCTCTCCGATCAAGAGGTCAGGAACGTAATCTTAATAATGGTAAATGCTGATGCTTATCGCTGGATAGAAGATTTGGCGGAAGATGAAAACTTCCAATCCTGCGTGGCATTGTCGGACAGAATGTTGAGCGAACAATTCAATCTGGAATTGGTGACGCGGTTTTTGGTTTTTCGACAGCTCGGAGAGGAGGACATCAAGCAAGTCGGCGATATCGGCGAATTTCTTACGGAGCGTATTACCCAGCTTGCGGAACCACGAAGCTTCAAGAGAATACGTAAGACTGAAGAAAAGGCGTTTCGATCAACCTTTCGGTGTCTCGCAGAATCGCTTGGGGAACATAGCTTCCGTAGATTTGACACAACACGGGATAAGTATCGCGGGGGTTTCTTGATCTCTGCCTTCGAGCCGATAGCGTTTGGGATCGGGTACCATGCGGATTCGTACCACGGAGAGACGGACTCTCTTGAGATGGGGAAAAGGGTCCGAGCCTTGTGGAGCAACCAGAAGTTTTTGGACAACAGCGGAATGGGCGTGAACACAAGGGTCCGCCTGCGGTCAAACGTCCCGCTCGGGCGTGAACTGTTCGCGGTATGACCATACGGACTCTCAGTCAACTCGTCGACGTCCTGGATAAGGACGTAGGCTGGCGAAAACGTGAGCTGACCACTGTGAAGTTCATGCTCGCCAATCGACGGGCTCACCAAACGGAAGCGTTGCTTCGGGCGGCAATATGCCTTCTCTACGCGCACTGGGAAGGATTTGTACAGACAGCTACGACGGGGTACGTGACCTTCGTGGCCAACCAGGGCTTGAGATACCGCGACTTGGCGCCGAATTTTGTGGCGCTGGCGCTGCGGCGGGAGATTGTCAAGGCCGGTCAAACAGAACGACCTACTATTCATAACGGCCTGGTTGAGAAATTGATGACAGATTCGGGAGACAGACTCGAGATTGAACCAGGGAAAGTTGTGCCAAAACAGTCTAATGTCAACCTGGATCGGCTGAGAGAAATTCTTGCTCTTTTGGGACTGGATGAAGGGGACTACCTGTCGAAAGGCGTTCTCTTGGATCGGAAACTACTAGCGAATCGAAACGAGATCGCGCATGGTGGAAGAACGGAACTACAGGCGGAGGACTATGAAGGACTGCAACTGGAGGTCGTCGAATTAGTGGAACGTTTCAACAACGACGTTCAGAATGCAGCAGCGACAGGTCGTTTTCGACGTGCAGGTTCCCAGTAGCCGCTTTCGGTGCGGTATTGCCAGAGGAAGGTGCTTTCAGGGCGGGGGGAGTCTTTGGTGCTCTCAGTGGTTGGGTTTGGATGCGTAGGGTGAGTTTGCGGTCCTACTCGCAATCGGGGTAGGGCGTGGGCGTCTACGTATGCGACGGTCTGCGAAGTGGACGCTGTCGGGATAGGTACATCTGAACTTGCGCAACCCATTCATCGGAAGGAACACGTATGCTGCTTATCAACAACCAGGAAGTCGAAGAGCTGATGGACATGAAGGCCTGTCTCGAAGCGCTGGAGACGGGTTACGAGGACCTCGCGCGCAACGATGCGGTGTACCGGCCGCGGCTCGACGTGTGGGTGCCGTGCGAGCGGCCGGACGGTTACTACCGCTGGGGTACCATGGAGGGCGCGAGCCGCACCATCGGCACGTTCGCCATCCGCATGAAGTCCGACATCGTGCACTGGCCCGGCGGCGACACCGAGGAGAAGTACTGCATGGAGCCGGGCAACTACTGCGGGCTCATCATGGTCTTCAGCATAGCCAACGGCGAGCCCCTGGCCATCATCAACGACGGGGTGCTGCAGCACATGCGCGTGGGCGGGTGCGCCGGGCTGGGCGCCAAGATGCTGGCGCGCGAGGACGCCTCGGTGGTGGGCATGTTCGGCTCGGGCGGCATGGCCGAGACCTATCTCATGGCGTTCAACGAAGTGCGGAAGCTCGACGAAGTGCGGGTCTACAGCCCCACCAAGGCCAACCGGGAGCGGTATGCGGGGAAGATGAGCGAGATGCTGGGGCTCAAGGTCACGGCCATGGACCGGCCCGAGGACGTGGTGCGCGGGGCGGACATCATTTCGGCGTGCACGGATTCCACGCGGGTGGTGTTCGACAATCCCGAGTGGCTCAAGCGCGGCGCCCATGTCACCTGCGTGCGCGCCTGCGAGATCGGCCCCCGGGTGGTGGAGGTCTGCGGCGTGTCCGTCAAGCTCGGGCGCAACACGGTGGTGACGACGGACGAGGGCATGGTGCGGCTTCACGGCAACGTGGGCTACGTGGCCGGCCAGCCCGAGGAGATCGCGCGCATCCCGAACCCGGTGCAGGACAATTATACCGGGGACTACTTCCACTACTTCATCGATGTGAAGCTCGGCCGGCAGCCGGGCCGGACGAATGACGACCAGACCACCTTCTTCATCAACGCCGGCACCCAGGGTCTCCAGTTC
This sequence comes from Deltaproteobacteria bacterium, assembly GCA_026712905.1. NCBI lineage: Bacteria > Pseudomonadati > Myxococcota > Myxococcia > Deltaproteobacteria bacterium. Next base: position 11,521 of record JAPOPM010000153.1, on the reverse strand, counting down.
GCCGCCTGCGCCGGCCGCGTCTACCAGATGGCGAGAGAGAAGGGGAAGGGGCGCGAGCTGCCCACGGAGTGGTTCACACAGGACATTCGGGACTGAGGCGGGGTCCGGGGACAACCGTGCCGAGGCGGGTTTCAAGCCGGCCCGTGTCCGTGACGCGGATGGCGGTCGACAAAGGCGTCCGGCGGACCGGCGCGCCACGGGCGTGTTTCCTGATGGCGCTGTCGGCGCTTGTGCTGCTCGTCGGATGCGGCCTCCAGCAGGGAGGCCCACTGCCCGCGGCGCCGGAAGCGATCAGTGACGATCTGGAAGCGCAATCCCTCCGCCGAGCCGTGACGGAGAGCCTGCGGTTTCTTCACAAGGTGCCGCGAGAGGCGCGGTTGGGCGAGTGGCCCCGGGCGGTGACGGCCGCGGAACTGCGTTCGTCGCTGGCCGAGTTCCTCGAGATCCTGGAGCGCACGACGGAGGCGGACGGGTCCTGGCTCGACCGGGTGGCGCAACGGTTCGAGTTTCATCCCGCCCCGGCGCGGCCAGCGGGGAACGCGGTCCTGTTCACCGGCTACTACCAGCCGGTGATCGATGCGAGCACGGTGCGCACGGATGAATACCGCTACCCGGTGTACCGGGAACCCGAGGCGACGGGCGCGCGGGCCGGTACGGAGGGGTCGACGACCGCGGCCACGCACCCGTCGCGTTACGAAATCGACGTATCGGGGGTGCTCGGAGGCAAGGGTCACGAGATCGCGTGGTTGCGGGACCCGGTGGACCGGTTCTTCCTGCACATCCAGGGCTCCGGGCTCCTGCGCATGACCGACGGGCGCGAGCTGCCGCTCAACTTCGCCGCCTCCAACGGCCGGCCCTACACCAGCATCGGCAAGGTGCTGATCGACGAGGGCAAGGTGGACCGGGAGTCCATGTCCATGCAGCGCATTCGCGCCTGGCTGGCGGAGTTCCCGGAGGAGCGGGAGGCGCTGTTCGCGCGCAACGAGCGCTACATCTTCTTCCGGCTTGGGGAAGAGGGTCCGCTCGGGAGCCTCGGCGTGCCGTTGACCGCCGGGCGCTCGGTGGCCACCGATCCCGCGGTCTACCCCAAGGGCGCGTTGCTGTACGTGGAGACCCGGACCCCCGTGGTGGACGAGAGCGGTGCGCTGGCGGGCTGGCGTACGGTGCGGCGGTTCGTGGTCAACCAGGATTCGGGAGCGGCCATCCGCGGCCCGGGGCGCGCCGACCTCTACTTCGGCACCGGCGCCGCGGCCGGAGCGCGGGCAGGTTACATGCAGAGCGAGGGAAGACTTTTTCTGTTGATGAAGCGAAGATCGGCACCCCTGGGCTAGTGTGGTGTCTGGTTAATTCGCATAATAATATGCGGAGGATTTTTTGTCGTCGGCAAGGCGCGATGACGAGCAGTGGCGGGCACCACGCGAGGAAGAGCAACGCAGCCGACGGCGAAAAAGACCCGCAGGTTATGATGCGAATTAACCAGACACCACACTAGCCCCTCCGCGCCCTCGCCATCAGCCGAACATGTCCTTGGAAATGCCCGCGTACCAGCCGAGCGATTCCTTGTAGGTCGCCTTGCGCATTTCGGCGCTCTCTCCGGTCTTCGAAATGAACCCGTCGGTCTTGGCGATCTTTTCGTCGGTGGCCTGGTAGGAGGCGCCGACCTTGACTCCGTCATCGGTTGCGATGAGCGACCAGCAGGTGTTGGAGAAGCGCGCCGGAAACACCTTCGAGCTGGTCAGCGCCCCGCGCACCGCCATGGCGCACACCTTGGCCTGGCTGTTGGCGGAGAACCCGGACTTGGGCATATCCCCCTGCTGCGACGAGTCGCCGAGCACGTGGATGTTCTCATCCGCCCGGCTTTGCATGGTGTGGGGCACTACCGGAGCCCACCCGGCCTTGTTCGTGAGCCCCGCCACCGCGGCGATGCGTCCCGCCTGCTGCGCCGGAATGACGTTGCAGACGTCCACCTTGGTCACCTCGCCGTCGATCACCACCTCCATGGAGCCGGGGCGCACTTCGACCTTGTCGCCGCCGAAGTCCGGGCCCACCCGCTCGACCATACCGGGGTAGTGGCGCTGCCAGCCTTCCTCGAAGAGCCCTTGCTTGGAGAACTTCGCCTTCGGGTCGACGATCAGGATCTTCGCGGTCGGATTGGTCTGCTTCAGCGTGTGGGCCACCATCGAGATCCGTTCGTACGGTCCCGGCGGGCAACGGAACGGGTTCGGCGGCGCTACCATGCAGTAGACACCGCCCTTCCGCATGGCCGCGACCTGCGCCTTGAGGACTTCGGTTTGCGAGCCTGCCTTGTAGGCATGCGGCATCCGGTTCTGCTGCGACAGGTCCCAGCCGCGCACCGAACCCGGGCGGAAGTCAATGCCCGGAGACAGCACCAGCCGGTCGTAGGCAAGGCTGCCGCCGCCGGCGAGCCCTACGGTTTTCTTGTCCCGGTCGATGGAGACGGCCCAGTCGTGGACGACGTTGATGCCGTAGGCGGCGGCCAGGGTTCCGTAGCCGTGCCCGATGGACGCGAACTCACGGAAGCCGCCGAGGTAGAGGTTCGAGAAAAAGCACGTGTAATAGCGCCGGGTGGGCTCCACCAGGGTCACGTCGACGGCCCCTTTCGAATCCTTGGCGATGTAACGCGCGGCCGTGGCGCCGCCGGCGCCGCCGCCGATCACCACCACCCGCGGGCGTTTTTGCCCGAGGATGGGAGTCGCCCACAGCGCCGTCGATGCCGCCACCGTCGTTGTCAGGAAGCGGCGCCGGGTCATTCCGCGGTCTTCGTTGCTTTTCTTCATCTGGGTCTCCCCTTCTCACGGACCGGCGAGCGGTCTGCCAAAATACACGGCGAGCGAGGCAATCTCTTCGTTCGACAAACGCTTGGCGATGGTCTGCATGGCCTGGTGCCGCCGTTTGCCGCGTTTGTAGGCTTGTAGGGTTATCACGAAGTCATCGACGGGCCAACCGACAATGGAAGGTATGCCCTCATCGGCCCCGTCGGGCCGGTGGCAGGTGGTGCACTCGCTCGCCAGATAGGCGCCGTATTCGGGATCTCCCGCGGCATCGAGGACCCGCGGGTCGAGGCCGAATTCGTCAATCGTCATGGTCGGTTCCGCCACCGGAAGCCCGGTCCGGGACCCCGAAAGGGTGCGCAGCCACGCCAGCAGGTCCATCCGGTCGCGGGACGCCGCCATGCCCTCATAGCTCATGCGCGAACGCGGCACCATCTTCCGGGGGTTGGTCAGAAAGGCGTCCAGCGTCGCCTTGGTCCAGACCAGCCCGGCTTCTCCGGCTTTTCTCATGGCCGAAGAGTAGCGGAAATCCGAGAGCGAGCCGGCGCGGCGGTCGAATATGTCGTTGAGGTGCGGGCCGATGCGGTGCTTCGCGCCGCGGCCGGCCTGATGGCAGCGCTTGCACTCCTGGTAGAGCGCGTTGCCCCGTTGCGGGTCCGCGCCGCGGGCTCCGGTGGCGACAAGAAGGGCGAGAAGTCCGAACGCAAGTACCGCGAAACCTTCGGACCTGGTCAAGCGTGTCATCCGGTGTCGGGCTTCGGCAACGTCACGGCTTGACCTCGATCCGCCTGCTGAGGCGGTATGTCGAGCCGTCGTCATCCAGCCATTCGAATTCCATCTCGCCCGACTCCCGGACAGCCATCTCGAAACTGAAGTACGGGTCGGCGGATACCGCCCGCTCGAGGTCCACGGAGATCGTCTCCTCCCCGTTGTAGCGCACCACGAACCGGTTGATGATCCGGCGCGGAATTCGTTTGCCGTCACGGCCGAGGCGGAGCCCGGTGTGCATGGGATGGGTAATCCGGGTCCGGACCGTGAAAGGAACGCCCACGGACACCGACTTCGGCAGTTTCACGCGCGGTCTGGGTTTCTGCATTCCTGCACCTAGCAACCGCCCGCCGTCACCTTGATCGGGCGGGAGGTCGTGCGAAACGTGCCGTCGGACATTTCCGCGACGGCGATGAGCTTCTGGCTCCGGGCCAGCCGGATGCGGGTCGACGCCGCCGGCGTGATCCACTTTCCGAAGGTAAAGACGGCCACGCCGGGACTCGGATTGCCGTCCGCGAACACGGCGATGCGCCGGGCGCCCTCGGCGGCGACCCGGATCGGCACGGCGCCGCCGTTGTCGGCGATCTCGGGCGCTTCGAGCAGGACGCCGCCCTCGGCCGGCACCGTCCCCTTGGTGAACGCCGCGATGGCGCGCGACGTCTCATTGGCCGCCCGGGCAACGCGGACGGGAAGGAAACCGGCCAAACTGGCCGCCAGCGCGGCCAGCGATGCGCCTGCCAAAGAAAGTATTTCCCTGCGTGTGGTGTTCATGTTTGGATGTTTTCGACCCGGTGCGACACGGCTTGTCGCGCCTCGCGATCCGTATTTATAGTAGACGTTGGAAAACCGCAACGAAAGAGGGTGCCCGTGAAATTCGGCTTGTTCATCATCGGAGACGACGACCCCGAGCTTCAGCTTGACCTCAAGGGCTACTACGAGAGGATGCTGGAACAGGTGCGGTGGGGAGAGTCGCTGGGATACGAGTGCTTCTGGTTCGGTGAGCACCACTTCGACTTCCACGGCGTCATCCCGTCGCCCACGGTGCTCATGTCCGCCGCCGCCACGTGTACCAGTACCATCCGCCTGGGAGTCGCCGTGGCGCTGCTGCCCTACCGGGACCCCATCCTCACGGCCGAAGAGTACGCCATGATCGACGTGCTCAGCGGCGGCCGGCTCGACTTCGGGGTGGGGCGCGGCACGCCGCCGGAGTTGGTCGGGTTCGGGGTCAAGGAGGACAACCGGGACCGGCTGGTGGAGAGCCTCGAAGTCGTGGAGATGGCTTGGTGCGAGGGGCGGGTGTCGTACCAGGGACAGTTCCATCACATCGACGACGTGTCGCTGAACGTGCAGCCGGTCCAGCGGCCGCTGCCGCCCGTGTACTTCGCCGCCCTGAGCCAGGGCTCCTACCAGGTGGCCGGCGAGCGCGGTTATCCTATCCTCGGCATCCCCTTCGCGAGCTGCAAGGACATGGCCGAAGTGAAGCGCAAGGTGGACTTCTACAAGGAGACCCTGAGCCAAAACGGCCACGACCCCGCCACGCTGGACGTGGGCCAAACCATCCATACCCACGTGGCCGAGTCCGACGCCGCCGCCCGACGCCGCGCCCGACCCGCCATGAGCCGCTACTACGAGGCGCGCAAGTCCGTACGTCCCCGCGGCTACGACGAGCTCGACGAACAGCGCATGCTCATGGTCGGCGGCCCCGCCCGTTGTATCGAGCAGATCCAGGAGATTGCCGACACCGGCGCCAACTATGTCATCTTCTCCATGAACTTCGCTGGCCTCGACCAGAAGAGCATCCTCGAATCCATGGCGATGATGGCGGAGGAGGTGCTGCCCAAGGTTGCGGCGGGCTAGCGCCGGGGGCGCGGTCGTGGCGGTACGCCCCGGGCCACGCGGCCCGATTTCGGAGTAACGCCTGTCCCTAGCGCGGCCTCCGGCACACGCCGAGGTCTTTGCAGCAGTAGACGTGTCTGATGCTGGCGGTGTACTCGCCACGCCGTACGTTGTCGCCGTGGAGGTGCCAGGTCCGGTCATCGGAATGTACCAGATCGATTTTCGCCACGACCCTGCCGAGACCGGAACAGGAGCTCTGGGCGGTTACCCAATTCTTCGGGTGTCCCAACACTGCATTGTGGTTTTTCCATTTGGCTGTCAGGCATTCGGAGTCACCATGGGGAATCCGGTGCTTCCACTCACAGGCTGCAAGGGCAGAGCCCGCCATTATCGCCGAGACGGCGAATACAGCTACAAGGATGGGCAGGGTTCGTCTCATGTTGTTCCTCCTCTTCTCTCGAGAGTCTTACGCATTCCCCCTTTTTGAATTTCCTCCTTGATTTCATTCTACACCTGTAACCGGAGCCCGGGCCGTGTCCTGGCGCGGTCTGTGGCACACGCCGAGGTCGCGGCAACAGTAGACGCCTCTGATCTTCGCGGAGTATTCGCCGCGCCGCGTGTGGTTGTCGTTGAGGTGCCAGGTCCGGTCCATTTCGCCTTTCAAGTCGATTTTCACCGCGACCCTGCCGAGATCGGAACAGGAGCTCTGGGCGGTCACCCAATTACGCGATGGTAGGGTCATTAGCGGCTTGCTGTTCTTCCATTCGGCCGACAGGCATTCGGATTCACGATGGGAAATTCGGTGTCGCCACTCGCAGGCCGCATGGGCTGCCGCCATGGTCATCGTCGCGAGAAGAAATGCCGCCGCAAGGGCAATGAGCACGCGTTTCATTCGGTTCCTCCCTCTTCGTTCATTCAGCCTCTACTTCAAGTGTACCCCCGATCTGTCGGCAAACCGGCTGTTTGCGAACAACGATGAGGGTTTCCCCGGGCATTTCCGCGCATGGCGTGCGCATTTCGCGAAAACGGCGCGCATTTCAGCGCACACGGCGGCGGCGCGTCGACCGAAGGTGAGAGTGAGAGTGGGAAGCGTGCGTCCTACCGCATCAACCCCGGCAACCAGATGGCGATGGGCGGGAACAGCATGACCAGGGCGAGGGCGATGATGTTGATCAGGACGAAGGGGATGACGCCGCGGTAGATGGCGCCGAGGGTGACGTCGGGCGGGGAGACGCCCTTGAGCACGAACAGGTTCATGCCGAAGGGCGGGGTGATGAGCGAGAGCTCGATGTTCACCATGGTGACGATGGCGAACCACAGGGGATCGAGGCCCAGGGAGCGGATCACGGGGAAGAAGATCGGCACCGTGATGAGCATGATGGAGATGGGCTCCATGAACGCCCCCATGATTAGGATCACGATCTGCATGGCGGCGATGATTATCCACGGCGAGACGGGCAACTCGGTGGCGAACGTCGAGAGGCCCATGGCGGCGCCGGAGTGAGCCAGGATCTGGCTGAAGGCGGTGGCGCTGGTGACGATGAGCAGAGCGAATCCCGAGACCTCCACGGTCCCCAGCAGGGCCTTGCGCAGGATCTCCCGCGACAGGCGCCGGTAGGCCACGGCCAGGCAGAAGGCTCCCGCCACGCCCATGGCGGCGGATTCGCTGGGGGTGGCTATACCCATGAAGATCGAGCCCAACACCACCAGCACCAGCACCACCAGTGGCAGGAAGTACAAGAGCGCATTCAGACGCTCGCTCCAGGATACCTTCTCCAGCTCCACGGCCGGCGCCAGATCCGGCCGGACAGAGCAGATGATGACGATGTAGCCGAACAGCAGCGTCGCCAGCAGCAGTCCCGGCAGGATCCCGCCGATCAGGAGATCCCCCACCGAGAGCTGGCTGATGCCGCCGAAGATAACCATCAGCGCGCTGGGCGGGATCAGCACCGCGAGCCCCCCGGAGGTGGCGAGGGTGCCCACGGCCAGGCCGGTGTCGTAGCCCTGCTTGCGCATCTCCGGCACCAGGATCGTGCCCAGGGTGGCCGAGCTGGCCATGCTGGAGCCGCTGCCGGCGCCGAACGCCGTGCCCGCGAGCACGGCCAGAACGGCGAGGCGGCCGGGCACCCGGCCCAGCCACTTGCCGATGGAGGTGATGGCGAGGGCGGCCAGCCCCGAGTGGAGCACCAGTTCGCCCATCAACACGAACAGCGGTAGGGCGATGAACGCGAAGGTGCCGATGCTCGTGAAGCTGCTGAGGGCGATGGCCTGGACCGCGCCCGGGCCCACCAACACGTAAAGGAACCCGAGGTTCAGCACGCCGAACGCGAACGCGATCGGGATGCCCGACGCCATGAGCACGATCAGGGCGCCGAACATGATGACCAGAACGATCCACCACTCGAGGAAGATCAGAGGCCTCCCTTCTCGGGAGTCGTCGCGGGGTGCGCGTGCGATCCAGTGAGGATTCGGACTACAAAGGCGAGACCCAGCCACGCGGCCCCGATGGGGATGATCACCAGCACCGGGAACTTCGGCAGGTTGAGCGCGGTGGAGAACCGGTAGCCGTTCTCGAACGCGTGCCACGCCACCACCCAGCCCTGCCACGCGAGCACAACGCAGTAGATGAGCCCCAGGAAGTCGGTGACGATGCGCAGGCTGCCTTGCGATGCCGGCGTGAGTCGAGCGGTGACGATTTCCACCTTCACGTGGTGGTCGTTCATGAGGATCCAGGCGGACGGAACGAAGCAGAGGTACACCAGCAGGTATTCGTTGATGTCGAGGACCCAGATGGTGGGCGCGGCGAAGAGCATGCGGGCGAGCACGTCGTAGAGAACGGTCACCGCCATGACCACGACGAACGAAGCGGAGACGTAGCCCAGCACGCGGTTCGTCCGGTCGAATGCGCGGTTCAGCGTATTCAGCATGGAGGGGGTGGAGGAGGCGGCCCCCGGGTGCCCTGCCATGCAGGCCGGCGGCCGCCGAGAATCAGGTCCGGAGGGCCCGGATCAGTTGTAAGGCGCCAGGGCCTTCTGGATCTGCGCGCCGTACTTGGGCGATTGCTTGAGCAGCTCGGGCCAGTAGGCGTTGCGGGCGTCGGACAGCCGCTTCTTGGCGGCGTCGTCCACCTCGATGACCTTCATGCCGTTTTTCTCAAGCCTCTTGATCGCGGCATTATCGTTGGTCTGGAAGTACTTGAGGATCCCGGGTTCCATGTCGATGATGGTCCCCTCCAGCACCTTCTTCACGTTGTCCGCCAGCTTGTCCCATGCCCGCGTCGGCATGTAGACGCCGCCCGGCGCGAACTGGATAGGGGTGGCGATCATGGCCTTGTAGACCTTGTGTTCGCCGAAGCTCCAGGCGTCGTTGGGCGCGCGGTAGGCGCCGTCCACCACGCCGCGCTGCAACGCCGTGTACAGCTCGTTGGCCGGGAGGGTCTGGGGCGAGCCGCCGAGGGCCTGGATGGCGGCGGCGTCCTGGGCGCCCGAGGCCCGGATCCGCTTGCCCTTGATGCCGTCGAGGTCCTTGACGGGCTTGGCCATGAGGAAGCGGAAGCCGGTTCCGGCGACGGTGATGCCCAAGAAGCGCATTTCCGACTTTTCCCGGTAGGCCTTGTTGATGATCTCCATGGCGCCGCTCTTGCGCAGGGCCTCCAGGTACTTCTCCAGGCTGTCGGGAGCGATCAGGCTCATGGCCGCGGCTTCGACGGTCTCACCCACGTAGTACGCGGGCGCGGAGTTGGTCATGTCGGCGATGCCGGTGCGCAGGGCCTGGAACTGCTCGAACGCGGATGCCACCTCGTTGCCGCCCAGGAGCCGGATCTGCACCACGCCCTTGCCCCGCTTGTTCACTTCCTTGATGTAGTTCTTGTACCAAGTGTTGCCGTCGATGCTCAGGGGCCAGGCCGAGATGGCGCGGATCACCACCTCCTTGGCGTCGGCCGGCGCGGCGGCGGTGAGGGTCCACAGGGGGACGGCGAGCAAGAGTGCGAGCAGGGAGACTCTTACAAAAGGTTTCGTACGCATGGGTTACCTCCGGTCGTACTAAGGGGAACGCAATCCCCGGACAAGGATGCTCAGACGGCCTCGTAGGGATAGCGCTTCACCTTCGCCATGTTCTTGCCCTCGATGCGGATCAGCTTGGTGGTATCCGCGCGCCAGGGCGAGTGAAGGTCTCCTTCGTTGTACAGATGGGCCATGCCCGGTTTGAGGGTGTAGGTGCGTAGCTTGCGGGCCTTGCCCTTCTTGCCTTCGTCCGCGGGCTCGACCTTCTCCCAGTCGGTCATCTCGGTCTCGCCCGAGGCCTGGCCATAGATGGCCCAGGCCGGACCGTGGTCGTGGGGATTGCTCCCCTTGGAGCCCTTGTTGTGGTGGGCCAGGATGCAGAACCCGAGCTCGGAATCCTCGTAGATCACCTTCCGCTCCGGTTGATCCTCTTCGACGTGCTGGGCGATGAATTCCTCGTCCTGGCATATCTCCTCGACCAGTGAAACGACTTTCTGGCGTCCTTCCGGGCCGGGCTCCGCCTTGAGGATGCGGTGACAGTCAGCGGCGAACTGCTCTAACGTGTGGCTCATGATTCAACTCCTTCGGAAACAAAGTTTGGGTCCGCCGCGGAACACGGGAACCCGAATATTGGAATCCTTCTACGCCTTCCGCCGCGAGGGTGTCAAGCCGGTTCAGACGGCGCGTTGGCGTAATCTTCGCCCCGTCATCCCGGGCTTGCACCGGGATCCGGGAGTGACGGGGAAGGGGCCGTGCCGCAACCCTCGCTACTCCGCCCACCCGACGATGGGGGTGAACAGGCTCTCCAGCGGCGGCCTGGGTTCCGCCACGAACCCCTGCTCCACCAGATACTGCATGAACGTGTCCAGGGCGGCGCGGTTGGCTTCCACACCGTACGGGTACGGGTCACCGCCGAACAGCTCGCGGATTTCATCCAACTCGGCGTTCAGCCACGGAACCATGTACGCCATGGCACCCGTAAAGCTCATGTGGTCCAGCGCCCACGCCTTGGCCGCCTGGAAGGCCTTGAACATGCTCTCGGCGATCCACGGGTGCTCCACGTGGAGCTGCTCCCGCATGACAATGGTGTGCATGATGGGGAAGATGCCCGTCTCACGGAAGTACTCCCGTTCGGTCTGCCGGTAGTCGCGGAACAGCCTGCCGATGCCAGGATGCCTGCCCACGGCGTCGGGTTGCCGGGCGCCGAGATAGGCGACGATGTCGCCCTCCACCAGCAGATCGTTGATGGACTTCCCGGGCGGCGCCGGCTCGATGTCCACGGCGCCGGCGGGCCGCAGGTCCATCTCGTCATCCGGCGGCCGCGGCGTGTTGACGCCACCCTCCACCCAGCGGATGGTGGAGAGGTTCACGCCGTGCCGGTGTTGCAGGATGCCGCGGATCAAAACGGCCGCCGTCTGGCCGTACTCCTGGACGCCGACGCGCTTGCCGTTGAGATCGGCGGGTTCGGCGATGCCATGATCCCGGTTCACGTAGACGTAGGCATGGCGGAAGAGACGCGACGGGAACACCGGTAACGCGATGAAGGGGAACGACCCCCGCGAGCGCCGGGTCAGGTAGGTGGACAGCGACATCTCGCACAGGTCGAAGGCCTCGGTCTTCATCATGCGGGTGAAAATCTCCGGCGGTGACTGGATCTGCAGGCAGGTGACGTCGATGCCTTCAGGCCGGACGACGCCTTTCGCAATGGCTTCCACCCGGTCGTACGGGCCGGTGGCCAGAGTCAGTGAGAGATTTCCCAACGTAGTTTCCTCCGTGTTAGGGTTCAGTACGGACCCATACGGGCCGGGAAGCGGCGGCGCTCGAAGCCCGTCGCCGCATGGGACGGGGATCGATGGACGTTTACGGATCGTCGCGCGGGGCGCCCGATCATTCGGATATCGTGAGCCGGCTGGGCCGCGAGCAGCGGCGCGGCCTGCTGCAGCGCTCCAATCTCAAGGGCCTTCTCCACCTTGCCGGCCACCTGGCGGCGCTCGGGGTCACCGGGAGCCTCATTCTGCTGGAGGTGCCCGGCTGGCCGGTCCTGCTGCCGCTCCACGGCATCCTGCTGGTGTTCCTGTTCTGCCTGCAGCACGAGGCGGTGCACAAGACGCCGTTCCGTGG
>JAPOPM010000152.1 GCA_026712905.1 Deltaproteobacteria bacterium | reverse complement strand
CGGCGGGTTTGAGCCATGGACGACTACGTCATCACGGTGCTGTCGAACATCGGCATGATCTCGTTCATCGCGCTTTCGGCCTACCTGCTGCTGGTGACCGGCGAGGTATCCTTCGGCCAGCAGGCCTACTTCGGCATGGGCGCCTACGCCGCCGGCGCGGTGACCACGATGCTTCTGCTGCCCATCTGGGTGGGAATTCTCGTCGGCGCGTGCGTCGCGGGAGCGACCGCGATGGTCGTGGGCGCCCTGACCCTGCGGCTCAGCGGCCTGTACTTCTCGATTTCGACCCTGGCGTTCGCGGAGATGGTGCGCCTGATCCTGTTGATCGTCCACTTCCAGGTCGAGGTCGAGGGGGAGCTGGTGGGGCCCGCCGGCGCCGAGGGGTTCCACGGCATCCGCTGGATGTTCGAGCGCGACCTGAGCCTGGCCCACTTCATGCTGCTGATCTACGGCCTGCTGGCGCTGGTGCTGATCGTGCTGCTGCTCATCGAGCGCTCCCGTCTGGGTTCCGTTTTCAGAATGCTCGGCTCGGATGACCTGCTGGCGGAGATGCAGGGCCTGGACACCGTCCGCTACCGCATCCTGGCGGCGGGCCTGGCCGGTGTGATCGCCGGCATCGGCGGCGCCCTCTACGCCCACTTCACCACCTACGTGGAACCGCAGTTCTTCAACGTGATGCTTGGCGTGCATGCCCTCGCCTACGGTCTGATCGGCGGCCTGGGCACGGCGTTCGGCCCATTCATCGGCGTGGCCCTCGACATCGGTTTTCTGGAAGCCGTGCGATTCATCCAGGGTTACCGGATGATGGTGTTCGGCGGTCTGGTAGCGGTATTGCTGATCTTCATGCCGCGGGGAATCCTCGACGAGGAACGGGTGCACCGGTTGAAGGCGCTGTTCCGGGGACGAAGCCATGCTGGCGCTCGGCGGCATTGAGAAACGTTTCGGCGCCTTGGCCGCCCTCGCCGGGATCGACCTCGGGGTGGAGACCGGAGACGTCCTGGGCATTGTCGGGCCCAACGGCTCCGGCAAGACCACGCTGCTAAACATCGTGACCGGCGTGTACCCGCCGACGGCGGGAAGCGTCACCTTCCAGGGCAAGGACATCACGGGATGGGCCGGGCACCGTATCGCGCGCCTGGGCATCGCGCGCACTTTCCAGAACGTCCGGCTGTTTCCCACCATGACCGTCTTCCACAACGTGTGGGCCGCGCAGCACAGCCGGACCTCCGGCGGTCTGCTCGGCCTGCTCCGCGGCCGGCCGGCGGCAGGGGGCAGGGACGCGCGGAGAGTCGACGAAGCGCTGGAGCAGGTGGGCCTCCTGGGAGACCGGGAAGTGCTGGCCAGGCACCTGCCCTTGCCGGCGCGGCGGCGACTGGAGGTGGCGCGCGCGCTGACCGTCGACGCGAGGCTGGTGCTGCTCGACGAGCCCGCGGGCGGCATGACCCCGGCCGAGACCGCGGACATGGCGCGGCTCATCCGTGAAGTCGTGGCCCCGGGCCGGACCTGCGTGGTGATCGAGCACAAGATGGCCCTGATCGCGGGCGTGTGCAACCGCCTGTGCGTGCTGGATTTCGGCCGCAAGATCGCCGAAGGACTCCCGGACCGTGTGCTTGCCGACGCCCGGGTCCGGCAAGCCTATCTGGGG
>JAPOPM010000151.1 GCA_026712905.1 Deltaproteobacteria bacterium | reverse complement strand
GGGACCGCCGGAGGGAACACGGTGCCGTCGGCTTCCGCCTGGTCGAGCACCCGGCCCAACTCGCGGTACTCCTCGGGCGTCAGGAACCGCTCGCGGCGCGTCTCCCTGTAGCGGCGCACCGACCGGCACGGATTGCGCCGCGGCGGCGTCATCCCCCAGGCTTCCGCAAGCCGGAACATGTGCGCCAGCGCCCCCACCGCCGCGTTCGCCTGATAGGGCTTCTCCCGGAGCTTGTGGTGGAACTCCGAGACTTGCGGGCGATCCACCTCCGAGAGCCGCAGATGGCCCAGCTCCGGAACGATGTAGAGCCGCAGGATGCGCCCGACCCCCTCCACCGTCGCAGGCCGGCAGTTCACCCGCACATGGGCCTCCATGTAGCGCTCGGCGAGGTCCGCCACCGTGGGCTCGGCCGCTGCGGGCGGAGGGGCGGGCTCCAGCCCCTGCTTGATGCGGTCGATGGCAAGCGCCGCCTTGCGGCGGGCGTCGTCTGGTGTCAGGTTCCCGTAGCGGCCGAGCGCGAAGCGCTTCGGCCCCCCGGCCGGTCCCCGGGTCTGCACGCACCAGACCTTGCGGCCCGAGGCATACACCCGAATGCCGAACCCCGGGAGGTCCCGGTCCCAGACTACGGTGTCGCCCGATTCCACGGCGAGCGTATCGACGGCGCGCTTGGTAAGCTTGACGGGTTGGCGCATGGGCATGGGGGGATTTCCTCCGGCATCGGAACTCGAACGGAAAACCCAAAACCGGAGAAAATGCTATCAGAGCCGTAATCGGAACGCAACCTACTGAAATCGCACCCTGGAGGGTCGTGGGTCACCAGCTGGCGTGGCTTGACCGAACGGCACAGGAGCATGAGTCATTCGGAATCCACTATAACATACTGTTATTTATGGTTTTATCGTAGGACTGTCGTGGCAGGGTTTGACATGACAGCGCTTGTCCGCTACCCGAGAAATGGTGGGAATCAGGTGAGATCAGTATGCAATATATGGGTCTTTTTCGTCGTCGGCAAGGCGCGATGACTTGTAGGGGCGACCTGCGGTCGCCCTTGCTCGGCCGGGTGCGAAATTTGGCATGGCGATTGCGATGTACGACAATGGATCCGGGATGGCTGAAAGACCCCCGGAGACCGCCCAAGTGAGATAGTTCATGAAAGAACGCTATGATCGGGAAAGGCGTAGGCGCCGTTCGACGCGTCTGCACGGCTATGACTATTCGCAGGCCGGCGCCTATTTTCTGACCATTTGCACGGTCGAGCGCAGAATCCTGTTCGGAGAAGTCGTGGATCATGGAGTGATGTTGAACGAGGCGGGCCGGATCGTGGAGGATGAATGGCTCAAAACCGCTCGAATCCGTGGTGAAATCGAGCTGGATGCATGGGTCGTCATGCCGAATCATATTCATGGGATATTGACAATCACCGACGATGGCGGTGACTGCTCCCGCCGATCGCGCCCTGATCAGCGGTCATTGATCACGGGCGTGGGTGTGCCGGTTGGGGGCGACCGGCGGGTCGCCCCTACGGGACCCGGACCAAGGTCTGTGGGTGCGATAGTGGCGGGTTTCAAATCGGCATCGGCCAGACGCATCAACGCTTTCCGCGGCACCCCTGGCACATCGGTGTGGCAGCGCAACTACCATGAGCACGTCATCCGGTACGAAGCCGTGCTGAACCGCATTCGCCAATACATCGCGGAGAACCCCGCCCGATGGGCGGAAGACCCCGAGAATCCCGCTCGACGAGGGCCGACCAGAAACAGGTCATGATCATCCTGATGGGGTGTGGCCATCCTGGGCCGGTAGAGGGTCGCCGACCACCGGGTGGGTGTGCGGGGTAGGGGCGACCGGCGAACCGTCCCTGCGTCAGTCGAGCCCGTAGAACCGGCGGGGATTGTCGCAGAGGATCCTCTCCACCGCCTCGGGGGAGACGTCCTCCTTGCGCCGCATCACCGCCACCATGCCATCCTCCCGGGACTGGTCCTGGTGGCCGTAGTCGGAGCCCATGATGATGTGGTCTTCGCCGATGTGGGTGAGCAGGTAGGGCAGGTCCTCGTCGGCTTCCGCGGCCACGTAGAGACGGTAGTCGCGGAACAGGCCGGGTCCCCAGTCGAGTGACGCGTCCGCGTCGCCGCCGGCGTTGAGCCGGGCGCCGCTGGCGCGTTGCAGATGGTGCAGGATGTAGGGAACCCACGAGGCGGAGGCCTCGATGAAGCCGAAGCGCAGGTTGGGGAAGCGCTCCGGGATCTTGTGGGCCACGAGGTCCCGGAAGGCGAACAGCGGCAGCGAGCGCACGTGGGGAAGGTTGTGGCTGAAGTTGCGGTCGAACACCCTCGTGATCTCCGGAGCGCCCGCGCCGGTATGGATGCAGATGGCCATGCCCAGCCGGTTGGCCGCCTCGTACACGGGGAAGAAATACGATTCCGCCAGCGAGCGGTCACCCTCCACCCCGCGGAAGAACACCCCCACCGCGCCGTGGTCCCGCGCCGTCTCGATCTCCCGCACCGAAGCGTCCATGTCCCGCAGCGGCGGCACCACGACCCAGCGCAGCCGGTCGCCGGCGGTCTTCCACGCCTGGCCGAGAAAGCGGTTGTAGGCTTGGCAGACGGCCACCTCCAGGGCCACGTCCACGTCGAGGTAGCTCAGCAGCAGGGTAGGGTACACCACCTCCGCGTGCACTCCACGCTTGTCCATGTCCCGCACCCGCGCTACCGGGTCCGTGACGTAGCGCACCGATGCCGCGATGTCCGTCCGGGCGTTCTCCCTGTCCGAGCCGCCCACCGCCACCAGCGCGCTCCCCTTGCCGAAGCGCTTGGGCACCGCCATGCCGTCGATGAGCCAAACCTGGTTGTTCTCCCCGTAGACGCTGTCCACCGTGGTCGACGCCAGCACCGGCCGGCGCTGGTATAACTCCGGATCGAAGAGCTCCCACATCCCCGGATGCTCGATAATGTGCGTATCCGCGTCCACGACGCCTGGCATGGTGACCTCCTTCGGGCGAGTGTGTTCCTGCATGGCAGGATTCGGGTGGCGGGTCAATGTAGGAAGGAGGAGGGTGTTGACGTTTGGCATCAATCCGGTTGACGCCTCCGCTTCATCCCGGATAATCTCGGACCGTATCGCACAGCTATCCACGGAAGGAGACCGATCCAATGGGATGGGTAGACGCTGACGCGCATGTCGTCGAGAGCCCGCGTACGTGGGACTATCTCACGCCCTCGGAGGAGAAGTACCGGCCGGCCCTTTTCGATCCCAACGACGGGACGCAGCGGCAGAACTGGGTCATCGACGGGAAGATCCGCGGGCTGTTCCGGTTCGCGTTCACCGAGGAGGCGCTGGAGGAGCGTTCGCGCAGGACCGGGAGGCAGATGACCACCTCCATGGAAACCCGCGACGTGGCCAACGTGGGGGCTCGGCTGGCGCACATGGACGAGCTGGGCATCGACGTGCAGATCCTCTACACGAGCATCTTCCTGGATCAGTGCACCGAGCGACCGGAGGTGGACGTGGCCCTGTGCGGCGCTTACAACCGCTGGCTGGCCGACATTTGGAAGGAAGCCCAGGGGCGGCTGCGCTGGATGTGCGTGCTGCCGTTTCTCAGCATGCCGGACGCCATGGACCAGTTGCGCTTCGCCAAGGAGAACGGTGCCTGCGGCATCTTCATGCGGCCGATGGAGGGCCGCCGCAGCGTGGATGACCCATTCTTCTTCCCGATCTACGAGGAAGCTTCCAAGCTGGACCTGTGCATCGGGCTGCACCAGTCCAACGGCAACGCCAGCCTGGTGGACATGATGGCTAGCCCCGACGGCAGCCGCGAGTTCTTCAACCAGTACCGCATCTTCAACGTCGGCGCCTGTTTCCGGTTGGTAAGCTCCGGTGTGCCCAAGACGTTTCCCAAGCTGCGTTTCGGCTTCATCGAAACCGCGGCATCGTGGATCCCTTGGGTCGTGTACGAGTTGCGCCGCCGGCTGGATACGGTGGACGACAGGCTGCCGCAGGACCTGCTGCGGGAGTACAATATGTACGTGACCTGCCAGATCGGCGACGACGTGCCGTACCTGATGCAACAGGCAGGCGAAGGTACCCTGATGATCGGCACGGACTACGGGCACGCCGATTCGTCCACGGAGCTGGAGGCGCTCACGTCGCTCAAGGAGGACGGCGGCATCAGCGCGGCGATGCACACGAAGATCGTGGAGGACAACCCGCGGCAGTTCTACGGGCTGTAGCGTCCGGCGCGGCGGTGGATACTGTCGGGCGACCGCCGGTCGCCCCTACCGTCGCCATGATCGGCCTGGTCACACGGACGCTTGGCGCACAACGGACTGCGAGGAGAGCATGCAATGATCGGATATCCTGTAATCGACGCGGACGGCCATCTGACGGAGCCAATGACCGCCTATCGGGAGCGGGTTCCGGAGCCCTACAGCTCCGCCCGCGAGCTGTACCCCCACGACGGCTGGGACCGGAACCTGGGGCGCATGGGGCACCGGGTGGCGGACCCCGAGCGTGAGCTCTCGGACATTGACGCCGAGGGCATCGACACCGCGGTATTGTTCCCCACGGCGGGGCTGGGCATCGGCAACGTGCGCGATCCAGCCCGGGCGCGGGTGCTGGCCAACGCCTACAATGGCTGGCTGCACGAGTTCTGCGGCGCCTCGCCCGAGCGCATCAAGGGCGTGGGCATCGTCGCGCTGCAGGAGGTGGAGAGCGCGGTGGAGGAGCTGGAGCGCCTGGTGGAGATGGGCATGGTGGCGGTGCAGGTGCCCACCTACGTGGCCTGGCGCAAGCTCTCGGACCGGGAGCTGGACCCGTTCTACGCCGCAGCCGAGCGGCTCAAAGTGCCCCTGGCCATCCACAGCCAGCCGCGCGACGCCGCGGGCACCGACCGCTTCGACAAGTTCCTGGCCATCCACGCGGTGACTCATCCGTTCGAGCAGATGATCGCCATGACCCAGCTCATCTTCGGCGGGGTGCTGGAGCGCTACCCCGGGCTCAAGGTGGGCTTCCTGGAGTCGGGCGCCGGCTGGGTTCCCTACTGGATGGACCGGCTGGACGAGGAGTGGGAGAAGCGCGGCGACGTAGAGGCGCCGCTGTGCACGCGCGCGCCCAGCGAGTACGTGAAGAGCGGGCGGTGCTACTTCGGCGTGGAATGCGAGGAGCTCACCATCCCCGACGCCATCCGCCACATCGGCGACCGCAGCCTGCTGTACTCGTCCGACAACCCCCACTGGGACACGGACTGGCCCCACTCGGTGGAGAAGCTGCGCCAGCGCGACGACCTCACCGAGGAGAACAAGCACCGCATCCTGTGCCGGAATGCCGCGGATTTCTATGGGGTGCCGGTGAGCGAGATCGCCGCGGTGCCGGCCCAAGGGTAGCACCCCGTGCTCGCACCGTTACGCTCGGTGCCCGCGACGGCCTGTTCAAACAAAACTGTAATCGAGGTGTGAATGTAGGGGCGACCGGCCGGTCGCCCCTACAGGAGATGGTGCCGCTCTACAGGGTCCCCGAACTCTTCACCGGAGGCATGTGCTCCTCCGCCCCTTCGTTCTCGTCGATCCAGCCGCCCCGCTCCGCCTCGTCCAGCACGTTGAGGATGGTGTCCACCAGCTTGCGGGCCGAGTCCACGCTCAACTCCACGGCCACGCGGGCGCCGGTTCCCTCGGTCTCGTTGACGAAGTCGATGTTGAGGGAATGCTCCCGGAAGACATGGTACGGGTGGTCATAGGCGACGTTGGCCTGGTTGACCTTGAACCAGTCTTCCGACTGCTTGCCGCTTCCCTCCATAACGACCTTTTTGGCGATCATCGTGCACATGGTCGTCTCCTTTCGCTTCTTCGGAAATGAACCCGCGCGCGAGCCCGGAAGCGCTCGGGCTAGTCCCAGGCGCGGTCCGGGCCTCACGGCGATCCGCCTTATCCGAGCTGCTTGCCGAAGAAATCCAGGAGCTTTTTCCAGCCGTCCACGGCCTGCTCCTGACGGTAGGCCGGGCGGTCGTAGTAGAAGAAGCCGTGGCCCGCGCCGTCATAGCGGTGGAACTCGTAGTCCTTGCCGTGCTTTTTGAGCTCCGCCTCGTGCTGGTCCACCTGCTCCGGCGAGGGGCTCTTGTCGTCGTTGCCGAAGATCCCCAGGATCGGGCACGAGAGGTCGGCGGTGTAGTCGAAGGGGGCGACGGGCTGCTTCGCGGTGAGGTCGTCGCCGCTGGCCACCACGCGGCCGCCCCAGCACTCCACCACCGCGTCGAAGCCCTGGGCGCGGCAGGCGGTGAGAAAGGCATGGCGTCCGCCCGAGCAGGTGCCCCAGATCCCCACCTTGCCGTTGTGATAGGGCATGGAGCGCAGGTAGTTCATGGCGCCCGTGAGGTCGCCCACCACCTGGTCGTCGGCCACGCCCCCGTCGGCGCGGATCTTGGCGGCCACGTCTTCCGGGGTGCCGGCGCCGGCACGGTGGTAAAGGTCGGGCGAGATGGTGGCGAAGCCGTGGTGCGCGAGCCTGCGCGTGGCTTCCCGGTACCATTCGTCCCAGCCGGGCAGATGGTGAATGGCCACCACGCCGGGGAACGGCCCCGCGCCCAGCGGGCGCGCGTAGTACGCGTTGATGGTGTCGCCGTTGTGACCCTGGATGGTGATGGTCTCGGCCAGCATGCCCTCGTATTGGTCGGTCGTGTACATGAACTACCTCCTTAAGGATTTGCCTGGGTTGAAATCGACTTCGGAGCGCCGCAAGAGTGCCGTGCGGCGTCTCGTTCGCTGTGAGAACTAATAACAAGGAGCGCGGAAATTCAACCCCGCGTGTCTTGACGGCGTGGCCGGCGCTTCAGTAGATTGGACCGACTAGGCGTGGCGACGCGGCCCGGGGAACGTTTGGAGCTTGCGGGGCCGGAGCGCACGTCAGGACGCTAAAGATCTTCAACCGTAAATCCTGAGCAACGGATGCCAGGAGTTTACCGGACACGACACTAGCGCGAAGGAGGACTGATCATGTTTGTCTGTCTATCCCCTGGGGGCCAGTTGCTGACCCACGGCGAAACCGCCGCCGACAACCTGCTCGTCGGCACCGTGGACGGCGTCTTCTCGTTCCGCCGGGACAACGGCTCGTGGCGGCAGGACAACGTGCACCTGCCGGGCAAGCACGTCAGCGCCGTCGTCTTCGAGCCCACCACCGGCACGCTGCTGGCGGGCACCTACGACTGCGAGATCTACGCCAGCGCCGACAAGGGCGGCACTTGGGAGAAGCGGGACAGCGGCATCGGCGACAAGGAAATCTACTCGCTGGCCACCCAGTTGGTGGACGGCAAGCCCCGTGTCTACGCCGGCACGCAGCCCGCGCACCTCTACTACAGCGACGACCTCGGCAAGAGCTGGAACGACATGCCGGCCTTCCGGCAGGTGCCGGGGGTCGAGAAGTGGACGTTCCCGGCGGAGCCGCATCAGGCCCACGCCAAGAGCATCACGTTCCATCCCACGGACCCCGACATCATCCACGTGGCGGTGGAGGTGGGCGGCTTCCTGCGCACCACGGACGGCGGAAAGAGCTGGAGCACTATCTCCAACATCAACCCGGACGCGCACCGCGTGTTCATCCCGTCCAACGACCCCGACAAGCTCTACGGCACGGCGCCCACCACCAACTGCGGCCCCGAGGTCATGGCGGGCTTCTGCGTGAGCGGGGACGGCGGCGCCACCTGGAAGAACATGACCCCGCGGGACTTCCGCATCGGCTACGTGGACCCGTTTTTCATCCACCCGCAGGACTCCAACCTGCTGTTCGTGGCCGGCGCCAAGACCGGCCCGGGCACGTGGCGCAAGCTGCACACGGCGGACGCCCGCGTGGCGCGCAGCCGTGACGGCGGCCAGACCTGGGACATCCTGGGCGAGGGCCTGCCCGAGCACATCCGCGCCAACATCGAGGCCATGTGCATGGACGCGTGGAACGGCGGCTACGCCATCTTCGCCGGCACCACCGACGGCGACATCTTCTACAGCGACGACGAAGGCGAGCACTGGACCACCATCGCCAAGGGCATCGGCCCGGTGTCCAAGTCGCACCACCACATCAACCTCGCCCTGGAGGGAGAGGCCGCGCATCACTAGCGGAATCTCCGGGTGAATCCGCTGGAACATCGATTGGGTTTCCCGTAGCCGGCAGCGGCCGGCCGCGGGAACCCGTCGAGTCTCGCGGGTCGCCGCCACGCGCCACCACCCCGGCGGGTCGCCGCCCTTGTTCATCCTTTCATACGTCCGGATCGCGGTTCTGAGCCTGCTGCTGCTGCTGCACCTGTTGGGCGGCGAGGGTTTCAGGAAGCTGCTGCGAGGTTGGCGCCGGCGCAAGCCCGCCGTCCGTACCCTCACCATAGTCGGCGGCGACCGGCACATGGTCGCCGATCTCTACGCGGTCCGGGATGGTCAGCCACGCGCGGGTCTGCTCGTCACCCACGGGGTGCTCGACACGGGCAAGGACGACCCGCGCCTGGCAGCTTTGGCGAACGAGCTCGCTTCCTGCGGTTTCGCCGTCCTGGTGCCCGAGCTCGATGGCCTCAAGTCCCTTCGGCTGGAGATGGCGGAATCCGAGGACATCGCGGCTGCCTTTCGCTTCATGCTCTCGCGGGAGGAGGTGGACGAAAACCGCTCCGGTCTGTTCGGCATCAGCTTTGCCGCGGGTCCAACCCTGAAGGCCGCGGCGGATCCCTCCATCCGCGAACGGGTGAAGTTCGTGGTGTCCTTCGGCGGCTACTACGACACCGTCAACATAATCCGTTACCTTACCACCGGCCGGGACGAATACCGGGGCCACGGGCACGTCCAACCACCGGAGATCTACGCAAGGTACGTGTTGGTGAAGAACCTCCTGGTCCATGTGATGGCGGAGGAGGATCGCAAGGTGTTGTCCGGTCTGCTCGATGACATGGAGCGGGAGGTCAAAGCCGGCGTCACCCGATGGGACGGGGAGGCGCCGGTGATTTCGCCGGAACGGCTCACGGAAGACGGGCGCGCCCTGTACGACCTGATCCGCAACCAGGACCCTGCCCGGGTCCAGAGTCTGGTGGAGGCGACCGAACCCGGCGTGCGGCACTATCTGGAGGGCCTCTCTCTGCGTCCGGTGGTCTCGCGAGTCGCGGCGCGAGTCCTCATCGGCCACGGCGACACCGACCCGCTGATCCCCTCGACCGAGAGCCTGCGGCTGGCGGACGCACTACCGCACCCGAGCCGCGTCTACGTTGCCATCCTTGAGGTGGTGAGCCACGTGGACGCGCGGCTGTCGGTGCAATCCATCCGCGAGTTCCTGACGGCGACCCTGCCCTCCTGCTGCCGTTTCTACGGGTTGATCTTCCGGATCCTGAAGCAGCAGTTCCAATCCTGAAACCACGGTACCGTACCGTACGCGTGGCTGTGTTTCTCCAGCCTGCCGACCTGAGGCCCCTTTGCCTTGGCCCGGAGTTGCGGAGCAATGGCTTTTAGCGCTGTTTAGAGTGGATTATTCTGTTGACTAAATTAAGTATTATGACTAAATTTAGATCAATCTATTAATGGGAGTAAAAACGGATATGGCTGAATTCTCGAACCCTTTTCGTCCTGGCGCGGGCCACACGCCTCCGTATCTTGCTGGCAGGCAGGCCGAGCGTCAAGAGTTTCTGCGGCTACTTCCGCAAACCACGATACTGGAAAACCTGATTTTGACGGGGCTCCGCGGAGTAGGCAAGACGGTGCTTCTCGATTCGTTCAAGCCCTTGGCGGTGAACCAAGGGTGGATCTGGGTGGGTACCGATCTTTCGGAGTCGACGAGCGTCAGTGAGGAGAATATGGCGATTCGGCTCTGCACGGATCTGTCCGTCATCACGTCGAGCGTTGTGATGGAGACCTTGGAGGTGCCGAACGTCGGGTTCGCTGCGGACTCGGAGCGAATCCACCGCACCCTCAACTACCCGGCCCTCATGGATCTCTACCGGGGGCTGCCCGGACTGCCCCTCGACAAGATCAAGGGTGTCCTGGAGATAGTCTGGCGCGCGCTATCGAAGCGACAGAATGTGCCTGGGATCATTTTCGCGTATGATGAAGCACAGAACCTCGCTGACCAATCGGGCAAGGAAGAGTATCCTTTGTCCCTCCTGCTCGACACCTTTCAGTCCCTGCAAAGAAAGGGACTTCCGCTGATGCTCGTCCTCACCGGTCTTCCGACTCTGTTCCCCAAGCTCGTGGAAGCGAGGACCTTCTCCGAGAGAATGTTCAGGGTCGTGTTTCTCCAAAGCCTGTCCAGGAGAGAGAGTGAGGAAGCAATCCGCAGGCCCGTTGAAGACGCGGATTGCCCTTTGGAACTCAGCGATCATTCGGTCGAGACTATCATCGACGCATCCGGAGGATATCCTTACTTCATCCAGTTCATCTGCCGGGAAGTGTACGACGCTTTCATTCAGCGGATCGACCGGGGGGAGCGGGCGGTCGTACCCATTGAGGAGATCGAGCAGAAACTCGACACGGACTTTTTTGCCGGACGATGGGCTCGGGCGACCGATCGGCAACGTGAGTTGCTGTTCGTGATTTCGCGGCTGGAGAGTTGTGACGACGAGTTTACGGTCCAGGAAGTGGTGGAGGAATCCAAACGATCCTTGGACAAGTCGTTCAGCAGCAGCCACGTTAACCAGATGTTGGTGGCGTTGGCGTCACAGGGATTGGTCTTCAAGAATCGACATGGAAAGTATTCTTTCGCCGTTCCGCTATTGGGCCGGTTTATCAGCCGTCAGCCGCGCGGATAGGCCTCTTACTTTTCACGGACGAAACCCTTAAGATCCCCTTTCATCGCGTCTTCATGCGAACATCTCCGAGGAGGACACCGCACTTATGAGCTTTGAACCCAAGACACCGTCGTTCTGGGAAAAGGGAGCCTTGCGCCAGGAACTCGATCGCGTGTTCGACATTTGCTACGGCTGCACGCTGTGCCACACGCTCTGCCCGTCGTTCGTGAGCCTGTTCCAGATGATGGACGAGAACTTCGGTGACGCCACGTCCCTGAAGGACGAGCAGATGAAGTCGGTGGTGGACCAGTGCTACCAGTGCAAGCTCTGCGATCCCATCTGTCCGTACGTGCCGCCGCACGAGTGGGACATCGACTTTCCCCGGACCATGATGCGCGCGACCCTCGTCGAGGCCAAGGACAAGGGCGTGAGCTGGGCCGACCGGCTTATGGGAGACACGGACCGGGCCGGGCGGCTGGCGAGCCTGATGGCGCCGCTGGTGAACTGGGCCAACCGCACCCCGTTCGTTCGCGGCCTGATGGAGAAGTACCTGGGGGTGCACCGCGACCGGCTGCTGCCGACCTATCACGGGCAGACCTTCGCCAAGTGGCTGCGCCGGCGCCCGGCGGCTCCCAAGGAGAGCGGTGGGGAGAAGGCAGCGCTCTTCTACACTTGCACCGTCAACTACAACGAGCCCGACATCGGCAAGGCCGCGGTGGGGGTGCTGGAGAAGAACGGCGTCGAGTGCACCGTCCCCGAGCAGCAGTGCTGCGGTATGCCGTTTATCGACGTGGGGCTCCTGGACGAGGCGGTGCAGAAGATCGAGGCCAACGTCAAGAGCCTGAGCGAGGCCGTGCGCCAGGGCTACAAGATCGTGGTACCCACCGCGAGTTGCAGCTACATGCTCAAGCAGGACTACCCGCGCATGCTGCCCACGGACGACACGAAGCTCGTGGCGGAGAACACCCTGGACCTGTCGGAGTATCTCGTGCAACTCCACGAGAGCGGCAAGCTGAACGTCGACTTCACCCAGGCGGCGGGCAAGATCCGCTACCACCAGCCGTGCCATCTCAAGGCCCAGAACATCGGCTTCAAGGCGCAAGAGTTGATGCAGCTCATCCCCGACTCGGAGGTCTCCCGCATGCAGTGCTGCAGCGGGCACGACGGGACCTGGAGCGTCAAGAAAGAGAACTTCGAGGCGTCGATGCAGGTGGGCCGGCCGCTGTTCAAGTTCATGCGGTCGGATGACGCCTGTACGGTGACGGATTGTCCGCTGTCGGCGGTTCAGGTGGAGCAGGGGACCGGCAACAAGCCGGTGCACCCCATCATCGTGATGGCGCGGGCCTACGGCCTCGATGTCGAGTCGTAGGCCCGCGCCGGTTGCGGGATTTCGTCGTTCTCCGGATTACCTCGGGTCGAGGATCCAGCCGCCTTCTTTCTCCATGCCGATGACGAGCTCGTCGTCGGCGTCGGAGGGCATCACCTCTGCCAGGTGCTTCGCGTAGTCTTCCTCGGAGAGCAGCTCGCCGGCGGTGCTGTAAGGCTGGCTGGCGTAGTTGCCGATGTAGCGGCGGAACTTGTCGCTGGGAATCGCCAGCTTGGGCTGGTCGTCGGCGATGTTGTGGTTCAACGCGTCCACCAGCGCCTGGACCTCCTTGAAGAAGGTCGTCCTTGACAGCTCGTTCAGCCGGTCCATGTCCGCCGGCTCGTCGTACAGGTGCTCGTCGTAGCGTCCCTTGAGACCCCAGACATAGGCCCAGTGGGCCGAGCTGGACTCATCCTGGCCGAACAGGTCGTAGGCCGTGGAGATCCACTTGTTGAAGTACTTCTGGATGATGGGCATGGGGATCTTGCCGGCCTTGACGATGCGCATCAGGCCGATGTTGCCCTGGGCCAGGTGGTAGGCCTCTTCCTTCAGCATGGGCAGGGTGCTCCGGCCCAGCGGCGCGAAGGCGCTCCGGCTCAGCATGTTGAGCTGGTACTTGCCGTCACGGTCGATGAAGCTCGTGTAGACGAAGAAGTCGAGCCAGTTGCGCACGGGCTGGTTGAAGGAG
Organism: Deltaproteobacteria bacterium; assembly: GCA_026712905.1. NCBI lineage: Bacteria > Pseudomonadati > Myxococcota > Myxococcia > Deltaproteobacteria bacterium. The sequence continues at coordinate 1,165 of JAPOPM010000151.1, read as the reverse complement.
TCCAGGAGGCGCGAACCCTCGGACGCGCGCCGCTCCAGCAGCCGCTGAGACTGGCGCTTGCCGGACTCGCCAAATTGGGTCAGGAGCACGTAGGCCATCTGCCAGCCGTGGCGCATCTCCTCACGGTTGATGCGGATCAGGTTCTTCAGGTCCACGTCCGTGGGCGCGCGCTCGATCAGGTTGGTCTGCTGCTCCACGGAGGCGAACTCGGTGTCGCCCTGGAACTCGATGAGGTGCGCCAGCGCGTCCTGGATGCGCTGGTCGGGGATGTCCGTCACCTTCTCCCACTTGGGGCCTCCCGCATACTCACCGAACTCGATCTCGTTGCTCTCGACGTCGTCGAGCTTGGTCTCGAAGGTGTAGTCGCCGCCGATCAGCTCCATCGGGTAGCCGATATCGTCGTGCCACTGGTGGAACGCATCCACCCAATCGTCGAAGGTGTCGATCCTTTCCTTCTTTATCAACATGGTTCCCTCCTTGTTTCGTAATGAACGGTAGTACGAAATAATATTCCAAACCAACTCCACGTCGGGTGCACCGACGGGAGACTGCGTCTGGAAATTTGATGGGGTAAGACTATTCCATACTGCGTTCGGCGCCATTTTGCAAGAGCCGAACGAGCGTCCGCACGATTATTTTCGCAGTTCCCTCTGGAGCCACCGGACGATGGTGGGAAGGGTCAGGGGCCGGCGCGCGCACCGCCGGCATCAACCCACGGTGGCGCCGCTGCTGATGCTCTCGAGACCTACGGTGCCGTCGGTGATCACGTCCACCACCGTCGGCCTTCCCTTCTTCAGGGCCTCCTTGACCGCGTCCTGAATCTCGCCGGGTTTCTCCACCCGCAGACCCTCGGCGCCGAAGCCACGGGCCACCGCGGCGAAGTCGGTGTCGTTGAAGGCGGCGGGCGAATCGCCGCCCAGGTCTCCGGTGGCGATCATTCCCAGAGCCGAGTTGTTCATGACCACGAACACCACCGGCAGGTCGTATTGCACCGCGGTGGCGATGACGTGCACGGACATGGAAAACCCGCCGTCGCCGCTCACGCTCACCACCGGCCGGTCCGGGTGCACGAGCTTGGCCCCCACCGCGGCGGGCGCGCCCCAGCCCATGCCGGCGAGCCCGCCGGGCACGAACAGGGTCCCGGGCGCCCGGGTCTGGTAGTAGT